>JAJYJQ010000013.1 GCA_021789225.1 bacterium
CGCCCGCAAGTGCTGCGCTTCCTCACGCAGCATCCGGGTGAGTGCAAGCTCTTCTGAGTGGTGCATCGTGCCCGTGCACGTGTCGCATTCTTGCAGCTTCTCCTCGATGAAACCGAGCGCCGTCGCGAGCACGCCGAAGTAGTCACCGCTTTCGATGTGGAACCGGAGCCGGTCTGCATCAAACGCAGCATCACGGATGGTCAGATACGAAACAGAAATGTGATATTCGGCCGATTCGTTCATGGTGATGAGGTTCATTATAGCGGAATGCTCGCGAAACCGTCACTGGTGATAACGAGATGATCGACCAGATCGATACCGACAAGCTGGCCTGCTTCCCTCACCTGGCGCGTCATGCGCATGTCTTCAGCGCTCGGTGCGAGGACGCCGGAAGGATGATTGTGGATGAGGATGACCGCCGCTGCTCCCACCGCGATGGCGGGGCGGAATATCTCGCGCGGATGCACGATGCTCGCGTCCACCGTGCCGATAGAAATGACCTCGTCGTGGATGACCTGGTAGTGCGCGTTGAGGTAGATGCCTCGGAGCGTCTCTTTCTTGAGTGCCCGCATATCAGCGGCGTACTGGTACGCATCACGCGTGGTGCGAATGACCGCGGCGCCGTCGCGCTCTTTCCGGAAGAAACGCCGGCCGAGCTCGCCCGCGGCGACGACCTGCATCGCCTTTCCGAGCGGAATGTCCAGGTCAGCCGCGAGCTGTTTCGCGTCACGCTGCGAGAGTATGTTTTTCTCTCCGTACTCGCGCATGATGCGAGAAGTCATCGCGAGCACGTCTTCCTTGCGCGTCCCTTTCTCGAAAATGATGGTTAGCAATTCGTGGGGCGAGAGCGCGCCCGGCCCGCCGGCAAGCAGCTTCTCACGCGGCTTCTCCTCCGACGGAAGGTCGCGGATAGTGAGCAGGTACCGCTTTTCCGCAGAACCGACGACCGGAACAACGTCTTGCAGGCGGTAGACGGTTTCCATGCGGGCGTGCGCTATACTGCGCCTTGCAGCAAGGAATCCGGCGAAGCAATGACGAGATACCCTGCCGCATCGACATGGTCCGGCCCGTCCCGCAGAAGCGGCGCGAGGTCGGTGAGCGACCGAAAGCGGAGCGCCTGCGCGCCCGACGCGTCCTCGAACGTATGCACCTCCCCGCAGCGCTTGCACTTGATCTCGATGGTCGAGATGCGCAAGGAGCCCCGGAAGAGGAGCTTGCCGCACGAACAGCGGAATTCTTGCAATGAATCTGTACCCATATAGTTTTCCACAGGACAGCCGCATACTACGCCCTATCCCCACAGGGGGTGGTAATTAAAAGATAAAAAGTATATAAAATGTGTGCATATGCGAATCCTCGTAATAGATGACGAAAAGCCCGTCCGGGACATGCTCAAACAAACCTTGAAGGGCGAGGGTTTTGCGGTCGATACCGCTGAGGACGGCGAGGCCGGCAGCCAGCTGGCGCGCAGCAACGAGTACGATGTCATCGTGCTCGATAACCGCATGCCCAAGAAGACCGGCATCGAGGTCGTCCGCGAGCTTCGTGACACCGGAAACCACACCCCCATCCTGATGCTCTCCGTGCTGGGCGACGTGCGCCAAAAAGCCGACCTCTTGAACCTCGGCGCCGACGACTACCTCGTGAAGCCGTATTCATACGAAGAGCTCGTCGCACGCATCCGCGCGCTCTTACGCCGCCCGAAGGCAGTCGTGGGCGAAGTGCTCACCGCCGATGACCTCGTGCTCGACACGAAGCGTCATCACGTGCAGCGCGGCAAAAAAGACGTCGTGCTCACGAACAAAGAGTTCGGTTTGCTCGAATACCTCATGAGGAACGCCGGAACGGTCCTCACGCGCGGCATGATCATGGAGCACGTATGGGACATGAACATCGACCCATTCTCCAACACGATCGAATCGCACATCGCTTCCCTGCGCAAGAAAATCGAACCGCGCGGTGCGCGCAAACTGATTGCCACGATCCCAGGTCGCGGCTACAAATTTGATGCTGATTTGAAAACGGCCTGAGCTTCACGCCAGCGCGCGTCGAGTGCGTATACGCACACTCTTCATATTTTTTTCATACGAGAACGAGCGAGAACCCCGTATCGTTATGTATTGGATGTACCACAGCATCATTCCAAACCAACTCTACTGATGGAGGAGCTCACATGAGCAGGAAGGAGAGAACGGAAGCTGGAGCACAAGTTGACTGGGAAGCATATGCAGAGAATTACGACACGCTCAAGAGCCTCAAACCGTACCAGGCGCTCATGCGCGACGTCGCAGAGGAAGCAATACGCCGAGACGGAACACGACTGCTTGACGCCGGATGTGGCACCGGGAACCTCGTGACGCACTTGCACGCGTCAAAAGCGCTATCGATTACCGGCATTGACTCTTCGCCAACCATGCTCGCACGGGCGTGCGCGAAGCATCCGGAGACGGAATTCATTCACGCTGACCTCGACTCCGCGCTCCCGTTCGACGATGACGCGTTCGACACGGTTGTCTGCGTAAACGCGCTCTATGCAGTGCCCCGCCCTGCGCACACGCTCGCGGAATTCCGGCGCGTCCTGCGCCAGGACGGATCGCTCATTGTCGCGACCCCGAAACGCGGGTACGAAAATGGACTCATTCTCAAGGCGCATTGCAGCAGCGAAAAGCCAGATGCCTATTGGCTCGGCGTCCACACGTCGCCAGAGCGGGAGGAGGCACTCGTCCGCGAGGCAATTCCTGACGAAGAGCTCGTCAAAGCGATGCTTTCCATCGCCGAAGTGAACCGCCACATCGCGCGGAATACGCAGTTCCATTTCTTCACCGAAGCAGCACTGCGCGAAGTCGTGTGCGATGCATGGTTCTGCATCGAAAGGATGAGCGAAACCTATGCCGACCAGTCGCATCTCATTGTCGCGACCGCGTCCTGACAAAGGAGGCACCATTATGGAGCTGGGCATTACGTGCATCGGCAATAACCACTATGCGGGTGCGAGGCAATTCGCGCGGCGCGTATACAAGGAGCGACACGCAGTACGTACTGACGCCAACGCTGACGCGTTCGCTTACTTGAGCAACGGACAGATGCTCCTTGGCGTATTCGGGCTGTACTTCGGACACCTGCACAACCCGTTGCTGATTGAAACATTCTTCCCAGACGCATTCGCTTCCTCACGTGACCGGCATCAATTCGGAGAGCTGGGAACGCGCGCGGTGGATGTACCGCCACACCAAACACTGACAAGCGGTACGGTATCGCTTTACCTCTCCGCGCACCTCATCACGTTCGCGCACGATCACGGCCTCCGGCATCTAGGGTTCACGACAAATCCGAGCGTTCGCCACATCGCCAAAGCACTCGATTTCCCGTTAACAGCATTCGGGAAAGCTGATCTCTCGCGCCATGATGCAGCGTTTCGAAGCAACTGGGAACCGTTCTTCCGCGTGGACCAATGCGGCTTCACCATCCCAGTCGATTCGGTGGCCGGGTGTATGCGCGTACTTGGCGAGGCTGTGCAGAAACATGCAATCACCATCAAGCCCTGACTTGAAAAGTTCAGTATTATATGAGAGGTTGGCGACAACCTCTCATTCTTTTCTATGAACCAGCTCGCGGAACTCATTCAGGGAGCAACACTCATTGCCGACGTGGTCCTCCTCGCTTTTATCATTCGGCAACAGTCTTCCCTGCTACGAAATCTCTTCGCTATTCACGTCGCATTCGTGGCACTCTGGACCACCTTCGTCTTCCTCACGATCCAATTCGGAACACCGCCCTATATGCATCTGGTGTTCGCGTTCGCTGCCGCTGCACTCACCGCCCAATTCCTTTTTATACGAGCCTTCCCTGATGTCACAACACTGCATAGAGCTAGCAATACCCTGATTGCGTCTATTGGCGCTGCCTTTGCGGTCATGAGTTTCGTGCCCTACGGAGTTTTTAAAACGTTCACCATAGCCCCCGACGGCTATGCAGTCATCGAAAACGGTTCGCTCTCGGCTCCCTACTCTCTCTTTGTCGTCGCATACATCGTCGCGCCGACCATTGTGCTCTGGCGAAGAATGCGCTCTACCCAGCCAGGCACGCTGCGCGAACAATTGAAATATCTCTTCATCGGCTTTTCCGCGTTTCTCGGGATCAATCTCTTCACCAACTCTGTCCTTCCGGTGTTTTTCCATATCTATGTCTTCAACGCGATCGGGCCGGTGTTCTCGCTGGTCCTCGCCGTCGCCGTGTTCTACATCATTTATCGGCATCGCTTCCTCGATATCCGCGTCGTGCTTGAGCGCGGTCTCGTCTACATCCTCCTCGTCACGCTCGTCACGGGAACCTATTTCGGCGCCCTGCCTTGGCTCCTGCGCTCCGCCATCCCGTTCGGGATAGCCTCCCCGCTCCTCGCATTCGCGCTGTTTCTTGCGAGCGGTGCCGTCATTTACGGCGTCGAACGCTACTTCGAGCGGGCGCGCCTCCTCGCGCGCGAACGCGCCTATGCCGAAGAGCTGGAGAAAAAGGTCGCTGAGCGCACAGAGCACCTGGAAGAGCTGCAAGCCTACCAGCGGCGCATGGTGGGCGACATCTCGCACGCGCTCCAGACGCCGCTCACGGTGCTCACGAGCGCCGTCGAAAACCTCAAGCGCGACAGCGACGTCCCCGAGAATGACGTGGCGCTCGCATCCCAGAGCATCGAGCGGCTCTCTCAGCTCATGTACGCACTTCTGCGGCTGTCCAAACTCGAGGCGCTCCCGGCAGAGTCGCACGAACGGTTCTCGCTGAGCGCGGCCGTTTCCGATATTGCCGAGTACATCGAGACCGTCTGCCAGGAGCGCGGCATCACGCTCACCCGCCACATCGAGCCAGATATCAAGATGGCGGGAGACCAGGCGCAGATAGAGGAACTTCTCACGAACCTTCTCTCAAACGCAGTGCGCTATACCCAGCGCTCCGCCAAACGCGAGATCGCGCTCACGCTCCAGAGGCGTGCGGGCGAGATAGACATGGCGGTCGCCGACACCGGCTCGGGCATTCCCGCCGACTCCCTGCCACACCTTTTCGAGCGCTTCTACCGCGCACCCAACAACACCGAGCCCGGCACCGGCCTCGGGCTCGCCATCGTGAAGCGCATCGCCGAGCTCCACGGCGGCACTATTTCAGTCGAAAGCACGGAAGGACACGGCGCGACGTTCACCGTGCGCTTCCCCGCTGCGTAAGGACCAACGTTAGTCGAGACCGAGCAGGTGTTTCGCCTTTTCGCTGACGCTCTCGATGGTCGTGTCCGTCTTGACGAAATATTCGAACACGTCATTTTCCATCGCTGCCTGGATTTGCTTGGTATCGCTCAGGTTGGAGAGAATGATGATGGAAACATGCTTGCCCCACGCATCTTTCCGGAGCTGTCGCGCCATTTCGATGCCGTCCATGCGCGGCATGATGATGTCGAGAAGGATGAGGTCAGGATGCTCGCGGAGCGCGACCGCGAGGCCGTCAGCCCCGTTTGCTGCCTCGAGAACCTCGAACTGCTCGTGCGAGAACTTCTCGCGAAGCGCCCGACGGAGCGAAGCTTCGTCTTCCACGATGAGAACGGTTTTCGGGTGTTTTTGCATGATTACGCTGAAGGTGTAGCGAGCGCCTCCGTGATATCTTTCACGATTTCGTCGATGCGATAGTTCGCCTTGACGTAGTATTTCTGTACGCCAAGCTGCAGATAGGAATGCACCTTGTCGATGCTTGCCGTGTTTGAAACGACAAAAATGGGGATATGCCTCCACTCGGCTTTCTCACCCTTCACCATCATGACAAAATCCAAACCGTTTTCTTTCCCGAGGAGGTAGTGGTCGAGCCAGATAGCATCAACTTTTACGAGATCCTCGAGATAATGAAGCGCTTGCTCGACCGTGCGTGCCACCGCAACCGCGAAGCCTGAGTGTTCGAGTTTCAACCGGATAGCGTCAGCGAGCGGCTGTTCGTCCTCAACGACGAGAACGGTCTTGGTATCGGAAGATATCGTGTCCATACGAAAAGTATAGCAAGCGACCGCTATTCGTCGAGATGTTTCGTTCCCGCTTTCTTGCGCATGCCGGTAAGAGGCAGGGTGAAACAGAACGTGGTCCCTTTCCCCTGTTCCGAACCGAAGTAGATGGTCCCGCCCGATTGGTCGATGATTGATTTTACGATATAGAGTCCGAGCCCAGTCCCATCGGTCTCCGTCTCCCGAGCGTTCGTGGCACGGTAAAGCTTGCTGAATATCCTGGGCTGCTCCTCCTTAGGGATGCCGATGCCGCTATCCGTAATACAACCTTCGAAGTACGTCTCATGCTTCGTGATCCGCATCGTTATGCGGCCGTTCTGCGGGGTGTACTTTACCGCGTTCGAGAGCAGGTTTTGGAAGACCATGCGCAAGAGCTTTTGGTCAGCGGGGATGAGTGGCAGATCGTTTGCGAAATCGGTCTCTGTCCTGATGTGGCGCGCCTCGATCTGCGGCTTCTGCTCCTCAATGACCGACTGGGCAAGCGCCAGGACGTCGGTCGGCTCAGGCTCGATGAGGAATGTCCCGAGCTCAAGGCGCGAGACGTTCAAGAGCGCGTTCACCAGCTCGACCATACGCTGGTTGCCGGCATATACCTCTTCGAGATACTTGCGTTGCTCGCTCGTTATTGCACCCGCGTCGCCATCGAGGAGCATTTCGGTATACCACCCGATGGTCGAGAGCGGCGTACGCAGCTGGTGCGAGGCGAGCGAGACGAACTCCGATTTCGCGCGATCAATCTGCTGCTCTTTGCTGATATCAATGAAGGTCATGACGGCGCCTACAACCCCGCTCCCGACCACGATGGGCGATGCAAGGATGCGTAGGATGAGACCTTCGGGATACTGTTCATTCTTGATGCGGATCTTGGTACCTTCCACCACGGTACCGCGCAGCGCGAGCATGGGCGCGAAGTCTTTGATGTCGATAAGCTCCTCACCATCGAGACCATACATGCCATAGGTTTTCGGCCAATCCCGCACCGAGACCGGCTCTCCGCTTATGCCGACCATGCGTTTCGCCGCTTTATTAACAAAAATGAATTTCCCTTCCGAGTCGACCACGACAAGGCCCTCGGTAACGTTTGCCAGGACCGCCTCGTCCCTCGCTTTCGCATGTTCGAGCTCGCGCACCAGCTTCAGTTTCTCCGTGAGTTCCTCCTCGATACCGATGTGGCCGATGATGACACCTGCATCATTCCGGATGGGGAAAATGCGCGAAGCCATGGAATAGATCTCGCCATTCTTGCGGTGGTTCGTGGGACGTCCCTCGAACACGTTGACCGACTCTCGCTCCCGCCAGAACTTTTGGTACGCCTCGAGCGGCATGAGCCCGCCCCAGAGTCGCGGCGTGTTGCCGCGCATCTCGGCAAACGTGTACCCGGAGCCCCGCTCTGCGGCTGGGTTGGCAAAAATAATCTTGCCGTTCGCATCGGTAATGATCGTGTGCACCTTCGATTCGAGCACCGCCCGATGCATGACGCCGTACCTTCCCGAACACTCCTGAAAATCGTTTTCAGTCAGGTTGCCCTGCGGCTCGGGGTAGTTCTCCTCATAGTGCTGATGGTCGCGCGGCACGTGCTGCCGGTCGAGAAAGGCGCCGACCTCGTTTACGAATTCTTGCGGCCCGGCCACGTAGAACCGCTCGGTTGCATAGGGAGTATCCGGAGAAACGGCGCGTCCGTCAAACGAACCTTGCATACAGACAATATCGATACCGAGCACCATCGCCCAGGCTGACAGCACGTCAATGTCCCATTCCCCACTCTCCGGCGGCGTGCAGTGCAATATGCGCAGCCGATACGGCGGGCGTTTGGTGAGCGAACGCAGTATCCCGATGAACGGCGCAATGCCGACGCCGCCGACGATACAGGTGATATCCTCCTTGTTGTCCTCGGGAATGACGAACGCGTGTCCGAACGGGCCGATGATGCGCGCCTCGTCCCCCGCCTCAAGCGCGTGAAGAGTACGCTTATAACCGGACTCCGAATCCCGCACGAGAAACTCGATGTAGTCCTTCTCCTGGTTCGAGGAAATGATGGAGAAGGCGCGCCGCTCGCCACGCGGGTCGGGGAATGCGAGTGCATGCAAGATAAGCCACACGTACTGTCCTGGCTGGAAATCGAAATGCTCAGCCACTCGAAAGCGAAAGACGTGCGCCGTATCAGCGACGCGCGTCTTACGCTCGAATGAAACCGGGAACGAGGGTATCTTCGTAGGGGTCTCCTCCATGTTCCTATAGTGCGCGCCTCTCAACGGAAAGCGCGCGGCACACGTTAGCGAGTCGCGGTGATGGTCGCGCCATCTTCGGCTGCCGGTGCGCAGACGGTGATGCGGCCGTTGCCAGACCTCGCGATGCGGTAGCCTGTACCATTGGTCGTCGTCGCGCCCGAAGGATCCGTCGGCATCGAGACGATGTACTTCTGACCCGCCGTGAGGACGGAGAGGTCAATCAGACCCGTGCAGCTCGACGCGCCGGTCGCGCAGATCTCGTTGGTCGCCGTAGCGCAGGTCGAGCTCGCGATCGTGCTCGGCATGGTGCCGCTGTTATCGATCGCGTACTGGTAGGTGGCATTCAGGATGGTGTTTATATCGCTCCTACGCTGCGCGTTGCGCGTATCGCCGAGCTGCTTGGAAGGGTTGATAGCAAGGATGACGATGCCTGCGAGGATAGCGATAAGCGCGACCACGAGCAACATTTCAATAAGAGTAAAGCCCCGGGAAGATTGTTTTTTCATATGCTGGAATTATAAACCATTTAAAAATCCGCAACCTCCTGCCATGTGGAAAACGTGAAGGAGGGGGTGATCTTGGAGATGACGACTTTCACCTTCCGCACGACCGTCCCCACCGTCCCAGAAGCGGTAAGGGTGCGGTCCTGATTCCCCTGGCTGGTAACGGTGTAGGTACAACTTCCTTGGCCGAGGGTGAGACTGGCCGTGCCAGTGTACGTGTTTGATTGCTCGATTTGTTCAAGCGCCTCCTCGACGCAAGAGTCGGCGAGCGCACGAGCACTCGCCGACTGCTCGGCCACGAAGGCCGTCCGTGACGCGCCAAGCCCGAGCGTAAGCAGCGCTACGGCGATAGCAACCCCGACTGCTCCGAGGATAAGAACGCTTACCAGCGTGACATAGCCTCGAGCGTATCTCATGGCCGTTTTTGGGCGCTTCCCACGAACATCTGCGTATAGCTATACTCTGCCCGCCCAGAAGCGTTCACAGCAGTGAGCACGAACGAGACACGAATGATGTCCGGCGTGCCCGAGCGTGCAAGGTTCGTGAATGTGAGCGCGGAGACGATCACGCGGTCGTTCGTGAGTGCGATCGGCACAGCCACGCCTTGCGTCAGAGTGAGTGCGCCGCCAGATAGGCTGAAAACGGTCGGGCTCGGGCCCGTGCTTGACGTGGTGAGTGAAAGCGACGAGGCGCTCGCGCCCGGCAGCGGCGCGTTGACGGCATCAGCATTCCGGATCGCCTGCGTCATCACGAGCACCGCCTGAGCTCCCTGCTGCTCCACATCGGTGACCGTGTCGCTTTTTATGCGCGACTGCAGCAGGACAGAAAAGAACAGCGAGATAGCGAAAAGGATGATGCTCGTAATGCCCACGTAGAGCAAGAGCTCGATAAGGGTGAAGCCGGATCGTGCGGGCCTTTTCATACTACTTAGCACAACAATATCTCGTCGAACCTGAGCAGTACTGGTTGCCGCCCGAGAGGTAGATCTCCCCATTGCTGGTGCACTGGCTTGTCCTCCTTCGACACGTGCCGCTCGTGTAGCCCTGGAGCAGTGCGTAGTCGTTGCAGGAGGTGATCGGCGTGATGGTTGTCGCGCTTGCGACGTTGGAAAGTCCGGAGACGTTTCCTGCAGCGTCGGTGGTCGTGAGTGCGAAGTAATACGTGGTCGCTGCGGCAAGCCCGGACACGGTCATGCTCTGGAGCGAGCCCGCGACAAGGGGCGCCGGAGCACCGGACGCTTGAGTTGCCGACGTCCAGTTCGCGGTCGTGATCGGAGTGGTCGAAAAACGCACGTCGTAACTCGCTGCAGTGCCGGACGTGCCATTATCTCCGGGCGCCGTCCACGAGAGGTTTACGCTGCTTGCGGTCGGGTTTGACGCGGCAAGGTCCGTGACCGCCGAGGGCGGCGTCGTGTCGGATGAGGGCGCTCCGCTCGCACAGCAGACCTTGTTCGTGCTCGGACAGTATTGGTCACCACCTGGTGCGTAGATACCGCTATTGTTCGCGCACACGGTCGTACTTTTCACGCACGAGCCCCCTGTGTAACCCTGCTGGATGGCGTAGTCGTAGCATGACGCGACCACGGCGGTCGCCTGCCAGTTCGTGAGACGGGTCGTGAGCGTCACCGAGCCGATGCGCGACGGGTCTTGCTGCCAAGAAACCGTGCACGCGACAGTGTCGCGATTCGCATCAATCGAAGAGATGTCGATTGAACGAGTAAAAAGGCCTGTACTGTCCGACAGGCCAGAAAAGATCCACTGGTTTGCGGAAATCGCGAGGCCGTGCGTGCCGGGTGGCAGGTTTGCAAAGGCGGAATCGCGGATGTCGTGCACCGCTTCGAGCCCCTCTTCGGCAAGCAAGGTCGCGCGAGCGCGCTCACCCGCTGCGGCCGTCGCGCCCTCGCCATACAAATAGGCTCCAACAAGAGCGGTCGCAAGCAAGGCAAACACGGACGTGGCGAGCAACGCCTCGACCGTAAAAAACCCCCTAATACGTGACGGTACCTTGTGCATTGATGAAGAGGGTTCGTGCCCCGCTACCGTTTGCGAACGTGGTCGTGCCGGTCGTCTGCGGCACGCCGGTAAACTTGGCGAACACGACCGACGAGACTCCCGAGACAGTGACGGATCCCGCAAGGTCATAGCGTTCATCATACGACGGATCGCGCGTCGCGTAGCTCGCACCTTTGAATAACGTCACCGCGCCGCTCCCGGTCGCGACACCCCAGGGCGAGTCGCCGTCGGAGGCTGCGGCGAGCGTGCGGGCGCGCCAATAGCTTTGTGCGAGCGTGGTCGCTGCAATATCGAGGTCATTGCGCGCCGAAAACGAGAGGTAGACCGGGATGCCGATCCCGGCGATGACCGCGATCGTCGCGACCGAGAACAGGAGCTCGATAAGCGTAAACCCCGATTCCGTATCAGTTCGTCTGCGCATACGGTGCGGGTCCGTTGTTAAGATTGCCGACCAAGCTGTAGATCGGCATGATGACCGCGAGCGCCACCGAGACGACGCCGAGCCACACGACCACCAGGAGGATCGGCTCAAGGATGGTCGAGAGGTCTTTCGTGGTCGTTTCTGATTTGTCCTCGTAGTCCTGGCTGATCTCAAGCAGGACTTTCGGCAGGTTTCCCGAGCGCTCACCGCTCACGATGAGCTGCTGGATAGGGTTCGGGATGAGCCGATCCAGCTTCCGATAGGAAGCAAATGATTTTTGGAACGAATTTCCCTCTTCGATGCTTTTTGCGAGCGACTCGTAAAACGCTCGATAGTAAGGCGATGCAGTCGCGTCCGCAAGCGACGAGATCGACTGCAAGACCGGCACGCCCGCCGAAAGGAGCGTCCCAAGGAGATAGCCGAAACGCGAAATCTCAACCTCCTGGATGAGGCGCTTCACGCCCGGCAACGCAAAGAGCATTGCCTGGCCGATCCGCTTCGTCTTTGGCGCCGCAAAGAGTACGTACAGCACGAGCCCGACCACCACGAGGAAAGACGGGACCGCGACCGCGCCATGCGCCTGCAAGAACGTGCCGGTCGCTATCAAGACCCGCGTGATGAGCGGCAGCTGCTGGTGCATCTGCGTGAAGACGGTCGCGAGCTTCGGCAAGATGAACCACGCGATACCGGTCCCGATGACAAGCGTGAGCGCGAGGACGAATACCGGATAGAGCATGGCCGAGCGGATGCGGGAACGGAAGATTCGCTCTTTGCGCTGCTCAAGGCTGAGCGCGCGCAAGTTCGAAGCTAAGTTGCCGGACGCCTCGCCGATGCGTATGAGCGACACGACATGTGAGGGGAACAGGCGCGCCTCGGCAAGCGCTTGCGAGAGCGACGCGCCGCTCTCGATGTCTTCGCGAATGCCTTCGATGATGCGCCGCATCTGCCCCGAGCGCACGCCAGGCGCCACTGCCCCGAGCGCGTCGAGGATGGTCATCCCCGAGGCGACCAGCATGCTCAGGTTCTCGATGAAATACTCGCGGTCACGACCGATACCGAAGGTATAGCGAGAGGCGTGAGGATGCGCAGACATATGCGAATCTATTTCTCAAGCGCTTTCGGTATCTCCGCGACGCGCAGGAGCTCCTCAAGCGTGGTGACACCTCCTTTCACCTTCTCGATACCGTCCTCGAAGAGCGAGCGCGAACCTTGTTTGCGTGCGAGCTGTGCGATTTCCTGCGTCGAGGGGCGCTTCAGGATAAGCTCCTGGAGCTCGGGCGTGATGGTGACGAATTCAAAAATAGCCGTGCGCCCTTTGTAGCCGGTGTACGCGCACGCGTCGCAGCCCTTTCCTTGGTAGAGGGTCACCTCCTTCTTGTCGAAAAACTCCTTGCGCACGTGCGGAGGGAGCGGAAGCGTGTCGGTCGGCACCGTCGTGCTGTAGCGACACCGCTCGCAAATCTTGCGCGCGAGCCGCTGCGCGACGACGAGCTCGAGCGTCGAGGCGAGCAAGAACGGCTCGATACCCATTTCCAAGAGACGCGGGATGGCGGTCGCCGCATCGTTGGCGTGGAAAGTGGAGAGGAGCAGGTGCCCCGTAAGCGCCGCATTCACCGCGATTTCCGCCGTCTCGTTGTCGCGAATCTCTCCCACGAGGATAATGTCCGGGTCCTGGCGCACGATGGAGCGCAAGCCCGAGGCGAACGTGAGGTTCGCTTGCGTGCTGACCTGGATCTGGTTCACACCCTGCATCTTGTACTCGACCGGGTCTTCGATTGTCGTGATGTTCACGTCCGGCTGGTTCAGAAGCTTCAGGAGCGCGTAGAGCGTCGTCGTCTTGCCGGCGCCAGTAGGGCCGGTAGTGAGGATCATGCCGAAGGGCTTGTCCGCCGCCGCCCTGATGAGCGCTTCGTGCTCGCCGGTGAGCCCGAGGTCGGCGAGGCTGAACCCTTGCACGTACGCCGCAAGGACACGCAGCACCACCTTCTCCCCTTCGACCGTCGGCACGATGGAGACGCGCAGATCGGCGGCCGCCTCGGTGTTCTCGTAGTGCAAGGAGCCGTCTTGCGCGGCGACGTGCTCATCGATGCGCAGGTGGCTCTGCACCTTGATGCGGTTCAAGATATTCTCGTAGTGTTCTTTGGGGATGCGGCCGGCCTCCTGCAACACGCCATCGACACGGAAGCGCACGACCACCTCTTCCTCGCGCGGCTCGAAGTGAATGTCAGACGCGCGGAACATGAGCGCGTCCGAAAAGACCTGCTCGATGATCTCCGGCGCGACACGCTGCTCCCCCTCGATGATCTTCGAGAAACGGGTCGCGAGCGGCTTCCGGTAGCGCCCGAGCGCCTCGTCGACAAATTCCGACAGCGCGTAGGAGACGAAAATCTCCTTCCCCGGGAAGACTCCTTTCATAGCCTCGGCGAACTCGCGCGTTATTGGCATGTCCGTCGCGATCGTGACCTCGCGCGGTTTCTCCTCGAAAAGCACCACGCGGTATTTCTTTGCGAGGTCTTCCGGGATCCGCGCGAGCTGCTCGGGAGAGGGCGGGGCCGAGTTCAGATCGGCATACGGCATCTCGAGCGATTCCGCGATCGCTTGACCGAGCAGGTCTTTGGTCAGGAGGTCGTGGGCGAGAAAGTAGTCGACGATGGAGGTGTGATCCTTCTCGGCCGCCTCTTCCGCCTTCTTTACGTCCTCGGCCGTGACATAGTTTTCTCGCAAGAGAATCTCCTTGATCTTTGCGTCATCCATGTGCATAGACTTGTAGATGGCCTATCAGACGAGCACGCGTTTGACGTGCGCGACGATGTCGGCAATAGGAACATTCGACTTGATGAAGAACCCTTTCGCACCGAGCGCGCGCACCTTCGCCTCATCTTCGGCTTGACTCAGGTTCGAAAGGACGATGACCGGGATGGGCTTCCCTTTTTCCGCCAGGCTCTTGAGCACCTCGAAACCATTCATCTTCGGCATGACCAGATCGAGCAGGATGAGGTCGAAGAGCTCCGTATCGACAAGCGCGAGCGCCTCCTCGCCGTTTGCAGCGACTTTCACCTCGAACCCTTCGTGCGAAAACTTCAGCTCGAGTGCACGTGCCATCGGCCTTTCATCCTCTACAACCAAAATCCGCTTCACCATAGAAGACAGTATAGCAGGGGTTTTGTCAGTACGTTTGAAGGGTGTGGACGGCTATTCATCCGATTCTCAGTCCTTCCCTGCCATAGTGCGAGGCATGCGCTCGATCTGGTCAGGAGCCCTCACGTTCGGGCTCATCACCATCCCCGTGAAGCTCTATAGCGCTTCGGAAGAGCGAGCACTCTCTTTCCACTTGCTCGACAAACACGGCAACTGCCCCATCAGCTACCTGAAAGTCTGCCGCACGACCCGCAAGGAGGTGAAAATGAGGGACATTGTGAAGGGATACGAATACCGCAAGGGCGACTACGTCATACTCACCGACGAGGATTTCCAGAAGGCAGCGCCCAAAAAGACGAAAACCATCGATGTACAGAGCTTTACCGATGAGGCAGAGGTCGCGAGCCGCTTCATCGAGAAGCCGTACTTCCTCGAGCCAGATGTGGGCGCAGAGAAAGCGTATGTGCTCTTGCGCGAAGCGCTCGCACGCGCAAAGAAGGTCGGCATCGCTTCGTTCGTCCTCCACAATAAAGAGCATCTCGGCATGATCAAACCAGAGGGGCGTGCGCTCATGCTCATCGAGCTGCGCTTCGCCGACGAGCTGCGCGAACCCACCGACCTCCGCATCCCGAGCGCAGCCAAGCACTCGACCAAAGAACTCGATCTCACCATCGCCTTTATCAAGCAGCTCGAGGAGCATTTCGATGCGAGCCAATACCACGATACGTACGCCGAATCCTTGAAGAAAGTCATCAGCGAAAAAGCGCGCGGCAAGCCCGTGCACATCGAGGAGGAGGCCGCGCCCGTGCCCACCGACATGCGAGACCTTATGGAGGCTTTGCGCAAGAGCTTGGAGCAGGAGCAGCGCCGACCCGCCCGCGCGCGCTAGCCTATGGCACTTTCCGAGTACCGAAAGAAGCGGTCGGGGAAAACTCCCGAACCCAAGAAAAGCACCGCGCCCAAGAAAGGTCCCCTCCACTTTGTCGTGCAGAAGCACGATGCGTCGCACCTCCACTACGACTTCCGCCTCGAGCTCGATGGCGTGCTCAAGAGCTGGGCGGTTCCAAAGGGCCCATCACTCAACCCGGCCGACAAGCGCCTCGCGATGGAAACGGAGGACCATCCCTACGAGTACAAAGATTTCGAAGGAACAATCCCCGAGGGAGCCTATGGCGCAGGCGACGTGATCGTCTGGGACGAGGGACTCTACGCGAGCACCAAGACCGCCGACCCGGATGCGAGCCGCAAAGAGATCGCGCACGGCTACGCCAAAGGCGACATCTCATTCGTCCTCTACGGCCAGAAACTCAAAGGTGCCTTCACACTCGTAAAAATCAAAGACCAGAAAGAGCGCGGCAACGCCTGGCTCCTCATCAAATCCAAAGACGAGTACGCGAGTCGCAAAGATATCACGAGAGAGACAGCATCCGTAAAAACTGGCGCGGCGCTCGCGCGCGACGAAAAACGTCCGCGCACGAATGCGCGCAAACGAGGCAAGGATACGCCGCCGACACGCATCCGCCCCATGCTCGCCACATCTGTCGACAAACCCTTTGACCGGCCAGGCTGGTATTTTGAAACCAAGTGGGACGGCTACCGGGCAATAGCCGAAATAGTGCGCGGGAAGGTGCGACTATACTCGCGTCACCAGATTGATTTCACCCAAAAATATTCACCCATTACTGACGCGCTCGCGAGCATTCCCCACGACTGCGTGATCGATGGCGAAATCATCGCGCTCAAAGGCGGACGGCCAGACTTTCACGCGCTCCAAAACTATGAAGACCGCCACGCGCCACTCCAGTACGCCGTCTTCGACCTTCTCTACCTCGACGGCGAAGACTTGCGCGGAAAGCCACTCCGCGAACGCAAAGAGCTTCTGCGAAGCATTGTGCCCAAAGACGAGCGCATCCTCTTCAGCGAACACGTGGAGAATAAGGGCTTGCGATTTTTCTCATTCATGCGCGAGAAAGGACTCGAGGGTATGGTGGCAAAAGACGCAGAAAGCCTCTATCGCGAAGACGTACGTGGCGATGCTTGGCTCAAAGTGAAACTCATGCACGAACAAGAGGCGATCATCATCGGCTTCACGAAGCCGCGCGGTTCGAGGAAACACCTGGGCGCGCTCGTGCTCGGCGCGTACGAAAACGGCACGCTCGTGTACATCGGGCATTCCGGCGGTGGCTTCACCGAGCGCGAGCTTGCAGACCTGCACGCGAAGCTCGCGAAGATCGTCCGCAAAGAATCGCCGGTCACACAAAAAGTGCCTGTGAATTCTCCGATCACCTGGGTGAAGCCGACGTATGTGTGCCAAATCAAATTTACTGAGTGGACTCCCGAGGGCTACATGCGCCATCCTATTTACGCAGGTATGCGCGTCGATAAAAAACCGCGCGAGGTCGTGCGCGAGCTTCCAAAATCCGCGAGCAGCCAGGAACCGCAGAGAGAGGCTCCCGCGCTCACGAATCTAGACAAAGTGTTTTGGCCCGAAGAGGGGTACACCAAAGGCGACGTCGTGCGCTATTACGAGCGGATGGCAGATACCATCCTGCCCTATCTCAAGGATCGTCCGGAAAACCTCCACAGACACCCCAACGGCTGGAAAGAAAAAAGTTTCTATCAGAAAGACATCGCCGGAGAGGTGCCGCCTTTTGGAGAGAGCGTGAAAATATGGTCGGAGAGCAACCGCAAGGAAATCGAATACCTCGTCTGCAACAACAAGGAGACGCTTCTGTACATGGCGAATCTTGGCTGCATCGAGATCAATCCCTGGAACTCCCGTGTCGGCAACCTCGAACGTCCTGACTACATGATCTTTGATATCGACCCGCACGGGCGCCCATTTGAGGACGTGATCCGAGTTGCACAGGAAATCCGCAGGGTCCTTGACCTTGCTTGCGAGCAGCACTTCCCCAAAACGAGCGGCAAGACCGGCCTCCATATCCTCGTGCCACTCGGCGGACGATACCGATACGAAGACGTGAGAAATTTCGCAAAGCTTGTCTCAACGCTCGTGCATCGCGCACTCCCCGACCTCACGAGCATGGAGCGCAGTCCAAAAGATCGCGGCGGCAAAATGTACCTCGACTACCTCCAAAACCGCTCCGGCCAGACAATCGCCGCGCCGTACTCACTCCGCCCCGCTCCTGGCGCAACCGTCTCCACCCCGCTTGCATGGAGCGAAGTACGAAAAGGGCTCGACCCTAAAAAATTCACCATCAAAACCATTTGGAAACGACTCGAGAAGAAAGGCGACCTCTTCGAAGACATGCTCGGGCCTGGTGTCGATCTCGCCGACGCGATCCGCTGCCTTCAAGAGAAACTTACGCACCCACAAGACGTGTGAGTGTTTGCGCATCATGCACGGCATAGCCATGCTGGTCGTTATTGAAATAGCAGAAGACATCTTTCCCTTGGTCGCGCCACGTACGGATACGCTTAGCCCAGGGCGCAAGGCGCCGGCTGCCGTACGAAGAAGCTCCGAATTCCGAAGAGCCGTGAAAACGCACGTAGACGAAATCGGCGGTGAGGTTTTCGTCTTCAGGAGGAATAGAAGGGATGCTGGCAGAATGCGGAAAGACGAGGGCGATGTTTTGTTTCTTCAGAAGCGCGCGTATGGTCGGGAGCGCCGCAAGCCAGCTCTCGTGCCGCGGTTCAATCGCAAAACGCGGCCGCATGCCAGCGCGCTTCGCCGCCGCCGCAAGGTCTTCCAAAAATTTTTTGAACCACGCTTCCGAAAATTTCTTATGCGGCGGAAACTGGATGAGCACCGGCCCCAGCTTCTCGCGCAGACGCTTTGCTCGGGAAAGAAAGCGGTACACCGGCTGCCGCACACTCGGAAGATTCCGATGCGTGACATACCGCGAGAGTTTTACGGAAAACACAAAAGATTCCGGCACCTCCTCTCGCCACTTCGCAAACGTGCTCGCGAGCGGCAAGTGATAAAACGAGCTGTTCACCTCCACCGTCGGAAATTCCTGCGCCAGGTACGACAAGAATCCCTTCTTCATGTTGGGCGGGTAGAACGCTTCGCCCCAGTCCTTATACATCCACCCCGACGTGCCGATATACACGGAACCCTTGCGCATCCCGCCAGTATGCCGAATCGGTTCAAATCTGCCGTGAAGCCTTACGACCTCTGCTTATAATCTTGTATAATTTCTAATCATGGACTACCGATATTTCTACCTTGTCTGGTCGATAGCATTTCTCATAATCTGGCTCATTTTGTTTTTCAGACGGAAGGACCTGCAGAAAGAGATGCTCTTCATGAGCTTTCTCTTCGGTATCGGAGGCGTATTGAGCGAAAAAGTATTCGTCCTGGATTGGTGGCAGCCAGAAACAATCACCGGGACATCGATTGGTATAGAGGATTTCATCATCGGCTTCGCCATCGCAGGCATCGCGGCCGTCCTCTACGAAGAGCTCTACCGATACAAGCTTCAGAAGAAACCGAAGGCAGTTGGTACGAAGAACGGCAATCTGTTCCTCATCGCGTTCGCTGCTTTATTTTTTGCGTTCTTCTATATTTTGAAACTGAGCTCGTTCTATGCTGCCATTAGCGCGTACCTCGTAGGCATTCTGATTATGGTGTTCGTACGAAAAGACCTGATTAGGGATTCGATTGTGAGTGGGGTACTACTGCTCATCCTTGGTATCGGGATGTATTACTGTCTCTTCCTCATCTATCCAGAGTACATAGAAAAGTTCTGGTTCTTGCGACATGCCTGGTATTCGACACTTGTTCTAGGCGTCCCTCTCGGCGAATAT
>JAJYJQ010000014.1 GCA_021789225.1 bacterium
GACCAGCACATCGCGGACATCTCGGGGAAGACCTCGTTTGAGATGGAGGTCACCATCGAGCGCGGCCTCGGCTACGTGCCGCGCGAGGTGATCACGAAAGAGAAGGTGGACATTGGCACGATCGCACTCGATGCGACCTTCACCCCGATCCGCCGCGTCAACTACGAGGTGGAAAACATGCGCGTGGGCGACCGCACCGACTTCAACCGCCTCCGCATCCTCATCGAGACCAACGGCACCATCACGCCGCGCGAGTCGCTTGAGCGCTCGATCGAAATCATGATCAGCCAGCTCAAGGCAGTCGTCGGCTTCCAGGAGGAAGAGCCGATGATGGCAGTCGCGCCAGCAGCAGAAGCGCCGGCCGCCGTTTCGGCAGAAGTCGCACCGGAAAAGGATCCGGCAAAGATCAAGGTCGAAGATCTGAACATCCCGACGCGTGTCGCGACGGCACTTTCCGAGGCGGGTATTCGCTCGGCAGCTGGCCTCGCACGCAAGACCGCATCGTCGCTGAAAGAGCTCGAAGGCATCGGCGACAAAGCAGTCGAAGAAATCGCCGCAGCGCTTGCCGAAGTCGGCCTTTCGCTCAAGGGCGAGTAAGACTGGCGATAGAAGAAAAAATAGTGTAAAGTACCGGAGTTATGCGTCATCACTCGAAAGGCCGCGCGTTTGGACGACCGACGAATCAGCGTCGGGCGCTCATGCGCTCGCTTGCAAGCTCGCTCATCGCGCATGAGCGTATCTCGACCACCGAGGCAAAAGCCAAAGAGCTGCGCCCGTTTGTCGAGCGCCTCATCACCTACGGCAAGCGCGACACCGTGGCCAGCCGCCGCCTCGCAAGCTCCCGCCTCGGCGGCGACGATGCAGCGGTGAAGAAGCTCTTCTCCGTTATCGCCCCGCGCTACACGGAGCGCGCCGGCGGCTATACCCGCATCGTGAAGCGCACCAAGACCGCGAGCGACGGCCGCAAGACCGCGTACATCGCCTTCGTATAAACACCATGACCAAGACCGCACCAGAAACCCAGAATTACGTCATCGACGCATCCGGCCGCACGCTCGGTCGCGTTGCGAGCGAGGCTGCATCCGTGCTCCTCGGCAAGAAGTCCGTGCACTTTGTGAAGTACCGCGTCTTGCCGGTGCGCGTCACGATCCAGAACGCAAAGAAGCTCTGGCTCCCTGAGCGCCGCATCGCCGGCAAGGAGTACACCCGCTACACCGGCTACCCTGGCGGTCTGCGCACCACCTCGATGGCAGACCTCATCGAGAAGAAGGGTGTCGCCGAAGTGATCCGCCGCTCGGTCGACGGCATGATCCCGCGCAACAAGCTCCGCAAAGAGCGCATGACGCGTCTTACCATCACTGACTAATATGACTGATACTCGTTACATCGCCGCCGTCGGCCGCCGCAAGACCGCCATCGCACGCGTCCGCCTCACGCCCGCTGCAAAGACCACCATCACGGTCAACGGCAAGCCGGCACAGGACTATTTCAAGACTGAAGATCGCACGCGCGTCACGAACGAGCCGTTCGTCGCCGCAGAAGCAGCCGGTACGTACACCATCGAGGCACGCGTCCTCGGCGGCGGTATCAGCGCCCAGGCAGATGCAGTGCGCCACGGCATCTCCCGCGCACTCGTGAAGGCCTCGGCCGACCTCCGCAAGCCGCTCAAGCAGGCCGGCTACCTCACCCGCGACGCCCGCGCCGTGGAGCGCAAAAAGCCAGGACTCAAAAAGGCTCGCAAGGCCCCGCAGTGGTCCAAGCGCTAGCTCCACATCGGACACAAAAACAGAAAAACCGCCTCAAATGGCGGTTTTTCAAATTAGCGTGAATTTGTGCGCAAATAAGTTATTATTCACTATAATTTGACATATAATAGTGAATCGAATACCATTGGGCTGTGGCTACCAACAAACAAGTTCGAGACCGAATTAAAACGCTCAAGAAGGAGTTTGACGAGCTCAAAATAGGGAAAGAGTCCCTCCTTGCTATTATCGACGAAGCCGAGGTGGCGGAGGCTGTTTACAACTCGAACGCGATCGAAGGCTCCACGCTCGCGCTCTCCGACACCGAGAAGATCCTTCTTGAAGCTGAGGCGAGCGTCGATGCGTCGCCACGCGAAATATTCGAGGCGAAAAATCTTGCGCGTGTTTCAGAATACATGCGTTCTCACGCGCACGCACGAGATCTCGACAAGGAGACCATTCTGGCGCTCCACCGCATGCTCATCACCGGTATCGACGACTCCATCGCCGGTCGGTTCCGCGCTGCGCACGAATACGTCCGCGTTGGCACGCATATCGCGCCAGCGCCAGAGCACGTCGAGCGAATGATTGAGGCAGCACTCGCCGAATACGCAAGCGACCACGAGACCTACGCACCTGACAAGTTCGCGCGATTCCATCTGGAGTTCGAGCATATCCACCCGTTCTGCGACGGCAACGGACGCATCGGCCGCGTACTCATGAACTGGCAGCTTATCAGACTCGGATACGCGCCCATCATCATTCGCGATAAAGAGAAACAGGCTTACTATGCGACCTTCGCCGCGTATCGCGACCGGCAGAATACCAAGCCGATGGAGAAGGTGCTCACGCTCGCGCTCACTGAGTCGCTCCACAAACGCAATGCATACCTCCGCGGCGCTGAAATTGTGCGCCTTTCTGACTTTGCAAGACAAAAGGGAAAGACAGCCGCTTCGCTCACCAACGCTGCGCGACGGCAAAACATTCCCGCCTTTCGCGAAAAAGGCGTCTGGAAGATTGCGGCCAACGCAACGTAACACACCGCCCGCCTAATAAATATCGCTCGGATCTTCTTGCGTGAAGATTTCGTACGAAACGATGCCGTTCTCCTCAGCAAAAAGGTATGGAAGTTGTTTGTGAGTGAATCCCACAATGTCGGTGGTCTTCTTGTTCTTCCATTTCGCGTCAATCTTTTCGATAAGCTCGCGCTCTTTAGCATTCACCTGATAGAGTTCGGTGCGCGCGCCTGTGCGCGTCTCCGAGATGAGCATCGCCTCGTCTTTCAGGTCGATCGATATTTCTCCATTATCGGCCATCTGGTCGATCAGGCCGAAGTAGGCGTCGGCCACGGGGCCGTACTGAATCTTACGGTAGGGCATGCCGCTCATGCTCTTGAGGTGGGTGTAGTACCAGCTAAAGTCGGCAAGGTAGAGAAGCTTTGCGAGCTTGGTCTTGGTGAGGTGCTTGTTGAGACGCAGGAACGCGTGGATCATCTGTTTGTATTTCTCGTAGTTGGGCGCCTGACCGCCTTCGAGCGCGCTCATGGTGATGCCAAATAGGCGGCAGAGCCGTTCGGCTTCCTCAAGCGTGAGCTCGCGCGAGCCGCGCTCGACAGCCATGTATGATTGCCGAGAGAGGCTGAGCTTCTCGGCCACCTCGGCCTGGGACAATTCGCGTTCAAGGCGCAGCGCTTTCACCAGCGATGCGTATTTGGTGCTCATTTCCCCATGCTACCAGGCTGTGTATAAAAAGTAAACATTGCTTGTTGATATCTATTACATGCTGTGAGAGAATATATTTGCGTTGGATTAAGAAGCCTGCGCATAGTCCAGAATCATTATGGATAAGGATAAAACTCACTCAAAGACGGTGTTTTCCATCGACAAACAGAAGTTTGAAGTAGAAACCGACCACTTAAGCGTCAGACAGCTCCTCGAACTTGCGCAAGAGGATCCGGCTCAAACGACCCTAGCGCTCAAAAAAGGGAACGACCTTCAGAAGTACACAGACCTCGCCGAGAATATCTCTCTCAAGGACGGCATGAAGTTTGTCATTCTTCACAACGAACCGACTACAGTCTCATGACATTTGGATCAGAACGACTCATCGATGAATTAAAGAATCTCGAATTCGAGGTCACTAAACAGGTGTCTCCAAATGGTATTGAGTTTGCTGTTATCGCGCCATATGAGATTGAGCTCGGAAAATTCGCTGGCAGGATCATTGAGTTGGGTTTGCAATGCACACCTGATTTCCCCCGCAGTGTTCATTCTTCTATCCACGTCAAAGCAGATCCTCAGCTTTATGAGAAAAGTGACTCTATGCCTAAGGTTCGGAACATTACAGACAGCTCCCTCGGGACGGAATGGCGCTACTGGAGCCAAAATTTCAATTGGACTGCTGATGGGACAGCACGACGTTTGATTTCTCAAATCAATAATATCTTCCTAAATGCCTAAAGAATTTAGCGTCGCCTTGAGAGATAGTCTCAATCAAGAACTCAAACGGTTTCTTTTACGAGAAGAGGGGCAGGAAGATTTAGCATTTGCTCTCTGGAACCCGTCATATGGTGCTCAACGCATCACAGCACTTCTTCATACCGCTATTTGGCCAGGGGATGGAGACCGTATCCAGCACGGAAATGTTGCCTTCATGCCTCAATATTTCGAGAGGGTCTGTAAGATTGCGATGAAAGAGGGCTGTGGTATAGCGTTTATGCATAGTCACATTGGTCCTGGATGGCAGAGTATGAGTGAAGATGACACACAGGCTGAGGCGGGCATTGCTGGTTCAGTAGAGTCTCTAACCGACCTGCCGCTAGTCGGTCTTACTCTTGGAACTGACGGAACCTGGAGCGCTAGATTTTGGACACATACGGGAGGCAAAAATTTTAAGAGACATTGGTGTAGAAATGTGCGCGTTGTGGGGGAGCAACTCTCGGTTTTTTATGCCAATGAGGTTGTCCCAAAACCTAAACTTCGAGAGTTGTTTAAGAGAACGGTGGCAGTATGGGGAGAAAAAAATTACAACACGTTAGCTCGACTTAGGGTCGGTATCGTGGGGCTTGGTAGTGTTGGGAGCTTGGTGGTCGAGATATTAGCGAGAATGGGCTTTAAGTACGTCACTCTCATCGACTTTGATGAAATTCAACCACATAATCTTGATCGTTTGACGATTGCAACAGCAGAAGATGTGCACAAACTCAAGGTGGACATTGCTAAGAGCAAGATTGAAAGAATCGCCACAGCAGAGAATATTGCTGTCGAAAGAGTTCCTTTTAGCGTTGTTGAGGAAGACGGCTATAGGGCAGCTCTCGATTGCGACGTTATTTTTAGTTGTGTGGATCGTCCACGACCAAGGAAAATCCTCAATCATCTAGCTTACGCACACTTAATCCCTATAATTGATGGTGGTATTGCGGTCAGGTTTAAAAATGGAGAATTTTCCGGTGCGGATTGGCAGCTGCAAACCGTAGCTCCCGGTAGAGTTTGCCTTGAATGTCTAAGAGCGTTCACGTCAGACGACGCTTGGACAGAGGAGGCTGGGAAAATGGACGACCCATCATATTTGCAAGGCTTGCCACAAAATCACCACTTTAAACGCAACGAAAACGTTATTCCTTTCGCTGCAAACCTTGCCTCACTTGAAGTGCTACATCTCATTGCGCTCGTAACCGGGGCTGCTGGTCAGGCCGATTTTGGAGTTCAGAGATTTAGGTGGATTCCCGGCATTATGGACTCCAACATTTTGCGAAATTGTGAGAAGTATTGCGATATCGACTCGCTTGTTGCTCGAGGGGACAGGGATTTTGTTTTATTTGGAAAAGATCCTGCCGCAGAGGCTGCTCGTAGGAGACAAAGTAAATCCAAGTCAGTATTCATAAGATTAATTCCAAAAATCTATGTTTTGGAATTTTTAAGGAAAGGATCACGCTGAAAGAAATATGGCCAACAGCAACCTGACGAACGCAAAGAGGACGAAGAACGACGAGTTCTATACGCAATGGGGCGATATTCAAAAGGAGGTCGCCGCCTATGTGGAATATAATCCCGACGTATTTCGCGGCAAAACGGTACTGCTGCCGTGTGATGATCCGGAATGGAGCAATTTCACCAAGTTCTTTGCGCAGAACTTCGAGCGGTTCGGCTTGAAGAAGCTCATTAGCACGAGTTATGCCGCCGAAAGCAAGACTTACAAGAGCAACTACACTCCCACGCTCTTTGAGACTAGCGATCCGCAATACGACAAAAACAAGACGGTCAAGAACGGCAAGATTTTTACTCTGACGGGCGACGAAACAGGTGACGGTGTCGTGGATGTGAACGATCTCAAGTGGCGTTACCTCGAGGGCGATGGCGACTTCAGAAGCGCGGAGGTCAAGAAACTCCGCGACGAAGCGGACATCATCATCACCAATCCACCATTCTCGCTTTTTCGAGAATTCTTGGCATGGATCATGGAGGCTAACAAGCAGTTTGTAATATTGAGTAACAAGGGCGCTGTAATTTATAAAGAAGTCTTCCCGCTATTTCAAGAGAATAGATTGTGGTCTGGACGTACTGAGTGGGGCGGCGGAATGTGGTTCGAGACAAAAAACTCTGACGACGTTGATAAAGTTATTGATGGTGTGAATATGAAGAATGTTCCTTCTATTTGGCTTACAAATATCGACCACGGCAGACGTCACCAAAGACTACCACTAATGACCATGGAGGATAACAAGAAGTTCAATACACAAATACAAGAGAATGAGAACAGTTATAAGAGATACGACAACTACGATGCGATCGAAGTGCCCTACACCAATGCCATCCCAAGTGATTATAAAGGCGTGATGGGGGTGCCGATTAGCTTTCTCGATAAATACTCGCCAGAACAGTTTGAGATAGTCTGGCAAGCTAGCGGGAATACGCGCGCGTCTGCCCCAAAAGAAGTTCTCAAAAAGTTAAGCTATCATCCACATCTCGAAGACAGAGGCGGATGCGGTGTGATCAACAACGAGCGGGTATATAGTAGAGTACTTATCAGGCACAAGAAATAATATGAAGACCACTCTCAAGACCAACATCACTGTCAAAGACATTTGCGACGGATTCGTCTACAACGAGCTCGAGGGCAAGGGGCTCTTCGGCCTCTCGGGCAAGCTCACCATTCAGCCTGAGTATCAGCGCAACTACATCTACGCTGACGGAAAGCGAGACGTCGCTGTAATCGAGTCGATTCTCAAAGGTTATCCGCTCGGGTTGATCTATTTCAATACAGTGAGCGACGACAAGTTCGAGGTCTTGGACGGGCAGCAGCGCATCACCAGTATCGGGCGCTACGTCACCAGCAAATTCGCCGTCAAGGATGAGAACGGCATGGAACAATATTTCGACGGTATCGCGACTGACAAGCAGGCAAAGATTCTTGGGACGAAACTTCTCATCTACGAATGCGAGGGTGACGAGAGCGAAATAAAAGAGTGGTTCAAAACCATCAATATCGCCGGTGTTCCGCTCAATGAGCAGGAGCTGCTCAACGCTGTGTATTCGGGGCCGTTCGTCACACTTGGCAAGGAAGAGTTCAGCAATACACAAAACGCCAACATCCAGAAGTGGAGCGCGTATGTATCGGGCAGTGCAAACCGGCAAGATTTTCTCGAACGTGGCCTTGATTGGGTGAGCAAGGGCAACATTGGTGATTACATGAGTCGCCACCGCCATGACAAAAATATCACCGAGTTGAAGACCTATTTCAACAGTGTGATTGACTGGGTTTCCAGCGTCTTTACGGATGTAGAAAGCGAGATGCGTGGGCTGGAGTGGGGACGGCTCTACGAGGAATATCACAAGAAAGCGTACCACCCTGCGAAAGTGTCCGCCGAGGTGCACGAACTCTATGCCGACCCGTACATCAAAAATCGCAAGGGCATTTTTGAATACGTTCTCGGTGATTCCATCGATACCAAACTGTTAGAGGTCCGCGTGTTTGACGAGGCGACCAAGAAAACGGTCTATGCCGCACAAACAGCAGCGGCGGTAAAGAAGCACATTTCAAACTGTCCACTGTGCGCCGTGGGGCACGACGTCAACAAGGACAGGATATGGAAACTGGACGAAATGGACGCCGACCATGTGGCGGCGTGGAGCAAGGGCGGTGAGACATCAGCCAAGAACTGCCAGATGCTCTGCAAAACGCACAATCGGGCAAAGGGTAACCGGTAGGGCATCAAGGCAATAAGTACGATGCGAGATTTGAGAAAGAATGCAAAACAAAGGGGCGTGCCGGCGCCATTTTGGCCGGATGATTTCAGCATGGCCGGCGAAGCACCAGACAAGAATGAACTGTACTACGATGCAATGGAGTTGTGCAGTATGGACAACAAGAAAGCAAGAGAGGCGTTGCAGCTGCTCAAGCGAGCACTCAAGCTAGACGGGGTCTATGTGCAAACCTATATCGGTTTCGCATCTGCGTATAGCGCTCTCGGGGATAAGAAGAAAATGGAAGCCGCGATAAAAACCGCGTTTGAAAAGACACGAGAGATGTTCCCGAAGTGGCCAAAGCGGCTCCCGTGGGGCATCTTAGAAAATCGCGCACCGATGCGTGCTATCCAGTATCGCGCGGATCTGCATTGGCATGATCAGGAGTATGAGCAGGCTATCGAGTTGTTCCGCCTGCTACTCAGGATGAATCCGAACGACAATCAGGGCGTCCGCTACGAAATCGCCGCACTGTATGCCGGGTTAACCGGTGAAGATATAAATCGAATGACCGACGAGGGGAACGAGAAGCAAGATTGGAGCGAACAAGAAAATCTGGTTGCGGAGCAAAACGCAAAACACCGGTTCTGGACACCGCCAGCCGCATAACGCAACTCGACCCGCTTTCCAAGTCAGAAGACCCTGCTTGGAAAGCGGGGGTCAAATAAGCCGACGCTTACGAGGGCACTGTGCATGGCCATTGCAATCACTGGACGTGGGTAACGAATGGTGGTGTTGCTAGAAACAGAACCCGCTCCAGCAGGTGGGGAGGTCGCCTTGGAGATACCAGCGATCGCGGAATTGGACGAGGGTGATGGAGGTGCCGTCGGCGAGGGTACAGGTGCCGGAAGTGGTGGTGCGATTCGTGATCGCATCGCAGCCGCGAAACGCGGCGTAATTTTCAAACGAGCTGTGCGCGTGCCTGAGTGTGACGACTTGCCACGTAAAGACTGCTGCGAGCACGAGCGCGGTCAGAGCCACGAGCGGTATCCATCGCTGGTTGAGGAATGTCATACGTTCATAGTAACTCTTGCACCGTTCGGAAGGTTTCGGAGCTGCTATACTAAACGCATGTGGATGCTCTACGCAGGTGGGTCGGCGGTGGCGGCAGCGCTGGTGGCTATTTTCGGGAAGATGGGGCTCTCGGGCGTGGACCCGACGCAGGCGACTATCGTGCGCGGCGTGGTGATGGCGCTCGTGCTGGTGGCGGGCGGGCTCGTGTTTGGAAAGTTTGCAGGCTTTAGCATCGGCGCGCTGGGCGGCCGCGCGTGGGTTTTCATTTTGCTCTCGGCGCTTGCGGGAGCGGCGTCGTGGCTGCTGTATTTCTTTGCGCTGCAGGCGGGGCCGGCGAGCGCAGTGGCCGTTATCGACAAGATGAGCGTCGCGCTCGTGATTTTCTTGGCAGCGGCATTCTTTGGCGAGGCGCTCACGACACGGAGCGTGCTGGGCGTCGTCCTCACTATCGCGGGTGCAGTGCTTATCGTTTTCAAATAGATCCGACCAGCTGAAGGGGGCGATTTGCTATACTGAGCGCATGGAAACGAAATGGAAGGGGAGCGTGCTGGGAGTTGTTGCCATCGTAGCGTTGGCGGCGTTCCTGTATTTTGTGCTTGCGGGAAAGCCAGCGGGGGCGCCCGTGCCAGCACCGAGCGGGACAGACGGCACGCTGAGCACGACGACAACCACGAACACCGGCACGACCACCGCAACCTCGAGCATCGACACTGGCAGCACCTCCACTGGCGGTGGGGGCATCCTGCCGTATCACTCCGGCGTACGCGGCGTGGTGCTGCTTGGGCCGACGTGTCCGGTGATGCGCATGCCGCCGGAGCCGCAGTGCGCTGACAAACCGTACCAGACGATGGTGAGCGTCTCGCGTGCAGGCGCCACGAGCGTGTTTGCACAGATGGAGACCGGGGCAGACGGCGCATTCAGCTTCGCACTCCCGCCAGGCGCGTATGTGCTCTCGGCAAAAGGCGGGGCAATGCTCCCGCGCTGCGCGAGCGTGCAAGTGAGCGTCGCGCCCGAAGGGTACGCGAGCACTACCATCTCGTGCGATACCGGTATTCGCTAGGGCTTAGCCTCGCAAACCGAGCGACGTGAGAAAGGCGTCGAGCTCAGCGCCGGTAATAGGACGGTACTCTCCGGCTCGAAGCGTCCCGAGCTTTATGTTCATGATGCGCACGCGTTTAAGGTCGGCGACTTCATTGCGCATCGCCGAAACCATGCGGCGGATCTGATGCTTTTTGCCCTCGGAAAGGATGATGCTGAATGTATGTTCTCCGAGCACCTGCACCGTACACGGCTTCGTGCGTTCGCCCTCGATATCGACACCCGCCTCCATCTTTTTCGCAAATGAGCTCTGCAGGGGCTCGCGCGTTTTTACGCGGTACTCTTTTTCGTGCGGGTATTTCGGATTCAAAAGCCGGTCAGTGATGCGGCCATCGTTGGTGAGGAGTATCAGGCCGCGTGAGGCTTTGTCCAAGCGGCCGATAGGGAAGCAGCCCTTGAGCTCGGGAGCGTCTTCGGTCACTGTGGCGATATCTTTCTCCTCACCTTGAGGCGAATGCGTGATGATGCCCGCGGGCTTGTGGTACGCAAAGTAGACATAGTCTTTGGGTTTTCCACGCCGGCGCACCTCGACCGTGTCGCCGGCCTCCACCTTGTCGCCAAGGAGCGCCACGCGCCCGTTGATGAGCACTTGGCGCTTGGCCACGAGCTCGTCACCCTCGCGGCGAGTGGCCTGGTTGGTATAGGCGAGATATTTGTTGATGCGCATCGGGAACGCGGCATCGCTCTGTTTGGGGTGGCTTCGCATCGAGCCACTATACACGCATCTGTGGCGTCTTCAATCCGTGCTGTGCTATGCTAAGGACGTACCGTGACAGACGGGCTCGCCATACGTTCTCCGGGAAAACGCGTATACAGAGTTTGCCCTCGAGGCCCAGCGTCGGCTTTTCTCATTTCCGTATTCCTGTTCGCGCTCCCCATGGCAACACGCGCCGCGACGGACGTCCCCGTAAACATAACGCACGACACGACCTGGACGGCAAGCAGTAGCCCGTATGTCGTATCGGCAGACATGATCGTCGCGGCGGGCGCGACACTCACCATCGAGCCAGGTGCCGTCGTGAAGATCGCGACGAGTACGAGTATCACTGTCGCAGGCACGCTCGCCGCACAGGGCACAGCTGCCGCACCGATCACATTCACGAGCGTCGGCGACAGTGCCGACAGCGCTTCCTGGAGCCAGCTCATCATCGCCGCTGGCGCCACGGCAAACTTTTCGCACACGGACGTGCGCTATGGTGGAGCGCCCCAGAGCGGAGGCGGCGGGGACCTTGTCCCTCCGCTCGATGGCCTCATCGAGAACCACGGCACGCTCTCGTTCACCGACTCGACCATCGCGCACACCTCCTTTAGCGGCGGCCTCGCCTCCGACGGTACGCTCACGTTTTCTCGCTCCAGCGCGCACGATCTCCACACCAAGACCGCGCTCACGCTCGGCGGCACGGCGGCCATCTCAGAGAGCAGCTTTGGCACGGACGAGAGCATCTCTGCGACAAACGCATCGTTGACGCTCTCCACCATATCAGTCACGGAGCCTGTCGTGCTGTGGAACTCGAACGTGCATAATGGTGGCGGCAACACGGAACCGATCTTGCTCAAATGGGAATCTCTGGCTGGCGATGCGACGTTCCCGGCGCTGCCATTCGTGAACGTGCCAGATTCTGACGTAGACGTGAATGCCGGCACGACGCTCACTATCGCGCCGGGCGCTATCGTCAAAGCGTATGCGCCGATACATGTGTACGGCGCGCTCGTGGTCGGCGCAGCAGGCGGCGCAACCACGACACTCACCTCGGCTGCAGATGATGCTGTCGGCGGTGATACCGACGGTGCGGACGCCGATCCGACAAGCCCGGACCACGCATTTGTCGGCATCATCGCAGAGGAGGGTAGCACTGTGCGCCTTGTGAACACTCTCCTGCGCTACGCCGGCGACGCGTACGGCGGCTATCTCCTTGCACCGTGTGGCGGAAACTACGACGCGCCGCAAGACGCCTGCGCAGGTGCGATTCTCAACCAGGGCGGCACCGTGTCTATCGCCGACAGCACCTTCGAGCACGCCACGTACAACGACCTCATGCAGACCGCTGGCACCACGACCATAACCGGTTCGCGATTCGCCACCAGCACGCGCTTCGCGTATCTCACCGGCGGCTCGCTCACGGCGCACGGAAACAGCATCGCCCTTGCCGAGACAGGCGTGCAAAACGACGGCACCACTGACGCAGACGCGACCAGCAACTGGTGGGGCAGTGCATCCGGTCCGCACAATGCCGACACGAACCCTGAGGGCACCGGCCCTGAAATCTCTGCGCACGTCCTCTTTTCACCCTGGCTCACGAGCGACCCCTTCGCTCCGCCGCCCGCGCCAAAATACGACAACGTGCTGTTCTTGCCGGGAATTGAGGGCAGCACGCTCTACGACGAATCGGCGAAGCGGGAAGTCTGGTTGCCAGGGAGCGACGAGATTGCGGAAAGCCTGCGCTTGAACACAGACGGCACGAGCATTAACCCGAACATCACCGCGTCCGGAATTCTCTCGAAGGCCAACCTCGCTCAGGGATACCACACCGTATACGGAGATTTGCTCGAGGATATGGAGAAGTGGGAATCAGCGTATCACATCATCGCCACCTCGACCCCGTATGATTGGCGGCTTGGCTATGACACGCTCCTCACCAACGGTCGCAAACTTACTGACGGACACATCAGCTATCTCGAATCACCCGAAACTGGCCATGACCCGTATCTCATAGAGACCTTGAAACAGCTCGCCGCAAGCTCGGCGACCGGCAAGGTCACCATCATCGCACACTCAAATGGCGGTCTGCTCGCCAAAGCGCTCATGCAGAAACTTGGCGCAACTACGACCAAAGCATTCATCGACAACGTGATCCTTGTCGCGTCACCACAGCTTGGCACGCCAGATGCAATCGGCGCACTTCTCCATGGCCATGAGGCTGGCATTGTGGGTGCCATTACCAATGAAGAGGCACGCGACCTCGCGCAAAACATGCCGATGACCTATAACCTCCTGCCGTCCACGCCGTACTTCACGTATGCCGACGACCCTGTCGTGGCCATCTCGTCTACACTTCCTTCGTGGACAAGCCAGTACGGAAGCGCTATCCACTGGGCGCAAGGACTAAACAATTTCATAAGCGACTCAGCAGGAACGCGCGCGGTACCAACGTATGACAACCTTGCGGACCCACAGGTAGGAAACGCGGATTTGCTTGCTCAGGCACAGGAGACGCACGCCTCACTCGACACCTGGACACCGCCCGCTGGCGTACACCTCTACACCATCGCAGGGTGGGGGAATGAAACGGTGGCAGGAATCGCCTACGAAAAACTCCCGCTCCTCAGCTGCTTCGTGCAATCCAAACTCCCGTCTTTCCTGAAGAGTGGAGATTGCGGATCGTCTTCGCACATTTCATACGCGCCTCAGGTGGTCATAGACGGCGATGGCACGGTCGTGGCGCCGAGTGCGTTATGGGCGAATGGAGCTGAGGCCAAGAGGTATTGGGTGAACCTTGAGAGATATAACGCTCCTCTGCCTCAGAGCTACCCTCTTTCTATATTGAGAACAAAACACGCCGACATATTCAGTGTTCCCCAACTCCGCACCCTTCTCGCCTCTATCGTCGCCGGTTCATCCACAGACCCGCTTTCGCAGTACATCAGCACTTCGCAGCCGACCTACACGGGCGACATGGCGCGCCTTCATTTCATTTTGCACTCGCCGCTCACGCTCGGCTTCCTGGACGCAAACGGCAACTACACAGGCGCCACCGCCACTTCAACCGTCTTCAACATTCCCGGTGTCGAATACCAGCGTTTCGGCGAAGTGCAGTGGCTCTCGGTGCCCAAGAGTCTCGCGGGAACAGTCGTTATGCACGGTATCGGCACCGGCTCATTCTCGCTTGATGTGGAGGAGCGGGCCGGGAATACTATCGTCGCGACCACCACGTTCGCTGCCATTCCGTCAGCAACCTCTACAACCGCGACGCTCGTCATCAATCCTTCAATTGATACGACCGCAGGCAGCACGCTCAATGTCGATACGAACAGTGATGGCAAATACGTCATCTCCGTCACACCCGAAAAAGGGAAGATGGTCGTGTACGAGCCGCCCGCTCCCAAAGCAAGCAACCCAACCACGCCATCCACATCTCCCAAAGTGAATGGAAGTCTGCCGGTATTTGGGAAGCAGGCGCTCACGCCCAACCCGCTCCCGCGACCAGCGGAAACAAGTACCACCTCCGCTGCGACCAGCACGAAAACAGCCACAACAATACCGACGTATTCAAATCCCTCCACCACGACGCCTCCCATACGGGAGCCCGTGGCGGCGGCACTGCCCACGAGAACAAAACCGGAGCGCACCACTCTGGCTGTGCGTCCGACAAAAAAGAGCGTGCCTGCGGATCCGATATCACGCACCTTAGTTCCCGAAGCAAATCCGATGGTTGCTGCCACTGAGCAAGCGATACCGCAGCAATCACTTACAAGCGAACTGGGAAATTCGGTTTACAATGTAATACATACTCTTATGCTCGCATTAACAAAATGGTTATGACTTCACAATTCTCAAATCTGTTTAAAACCAAAAAGAATGTGCTCATTTGGAGTGGGGTATTGACCTTGGCGCTCGCGCTATTCGTCGCCCTAGGATACAGCGACAGTTGCTATACCGCCCACTGGTGTTATGTCCTTTTTCAGAGCTACGGAGCATTAAATTATTTACTTTATCTCATCTGGGCACCAATAGTTCTCGCTTTCTTGGGATTGGTCTGGATTCTTGATGGCCGGATTTTCACAACTTGGATAAATTTTACTATCCGATGGGTCGTTCTTTTCGGCATCTCGGCAGTGCTGATTCCAAATAATGCTGGGAGCGGCTTCATATCTGTTCCTATTAAACTTTACGTCTTGTTTGGGCTAGGTGCTTTCTACATCCTCATCTCCCTCGCCATCATCCTCATCCAATCCATCCGCGTGTATTGGTTGAAGAAGTAACAGCACCACCTCGCGCGTTGCATAAGTTCAGAAACATTTGAGACTCCTCCTTAACCAAGGAGTCATGAGAATCAAAAGAACAATAGAGGGCACGAAGGGCTGGTTGTATATGTGGGAGCGCACGATACGCTTCCGGCATATGAGAAACAATAAAGAGGTGGTGCGTCGGGCAAAAGCGCTCGACCTGTGGCGCGACCACGGAATCGCAGCGGCCATACAGGCGTTCGACGTCTCCCGGCCCACGCTGTATCGCTGGCACAAGGCGCTTCGGGAGAAGGAGGGCCGTCTGGAGGCGCTCGACCCCAAAAGCACAGCACCCAAGAAGCGCCGGCAGCGTATCGTCCCTGATGGCGTCGAAACCTATATCCTCAGGGAGCGCACCGCCCACCCGCGCCTCGGCAAAGAGAAGCTTGCCGTCCTCATCAAGGCAGACCTCGGCATCACCCTCTCCGCCTCGACGGTCGGGCGCATCCTCAAGGATCTCAAACAGCGTGGCCTCCTCGCCCAAGGGAAGAAACTTTCGTTCTATGCCCGAAGCGGTCGCCATGTGGAGAAAACGACGAAGAAACGCACCAAACAACGCCTTCCCAAAGACTTTCATCCCGAGCGCGCTGGCGACCTCGTCGAGATCGATGCGGTCATCCTCATCACGAACGGCGTTCGCCGGTACATCCTCACGGCCATCGACTGCGAGAGCGACTTCGCGTTCGCGTACGCATACAAGACGCTCTCCTCAGCCTCAGCCACCGACTTCCTCGGCAAGCTCCGGGCGGTCGCCCCGTTCACGATCCGCCGCATCCAGACGGACAACGGGAGCGAATTCGCCAAGCACTTTGCCGCCGAGCTCCAGAGCCTCGGTATCGACCACTTCCACACCTATCCCCGGAGCCCGAAGATGAACGCATTCATCGAGCGTTTCAACCGCACCATCCAGGAGGAGCATGCGTACCTCCACCGTGCGACGCTTGCCCATGACATCGTCCGGTTCAACGAGGGACTCATGGACTGGCTGGTCTGGTATGACACCAAGCGCCCGCACTGGTCGCTTGGCCTGGTCTCGCCGATGCAGTATCTTGTATCGACATTAGGAGCCGAGGAGTCTCATATGTTGTGGACGAGTACAGTGGATTGACGGTTTTTACACGTCCTGTTAGTATAGACTCTGCTTCACATGGCAGGAGATACCGAGGATAAAGGAACGGTTCGAGGCACCGTTGAAGAGGTGCTTCCGAACTCGCTTTTCCGGGTTCGGCTCGCTGATTCTGGCGAGCTCGTCCTTGCATATCTTGCCGGAAAGATGCGTTTGCACCGTATCCGCGTGCTGGTGAGTGACGAGGTTGAACTCGTCATAGATCCATACGGCGGACGCGCGCGTATCGTGAGGCGCCTTACCTAAACACAATGAAAGTACGCGCATCCATCAAGAAACAGCAGCCGGGCGACATTCTTGTCCGCCGTCGTGGCAATCTGTACCGCATTAACAAGCAGAACCCTCGTCGTAAGGCGCGCCAGGGCTAATTTCAGGACTAAATTATCATTCACTATGCGTATTGCAGGTATCACGCTCTCCGATGACAAGCAGCTCGCGTATTCGCTGCCGCTCTTGTTCGGTATCGGACCGACTCGTGCCAAGGAGATTCTCGACAAGGCGGGCATCGCCCACACCGTCAAAGGCAAAGACCTCACTGCGGAGCAGGAGCAGCAGATCCGCTCTATCGCCGAGTCGTATCTGATCGAAGGCGAGCTCCGCCGCGAGATCGGCCAGAACATCAAGCGTCTCAAGGACATCCGCGCAGCGCGCGGCATCCGCCACGAGCGCCGTCTTCCGGTGAAGGGGCAGCGGACCAAGACCAACTCTCGCACCGTGCGCGGCAATACGCGCAAGACGATGGGTTCGGGCAAGCGCACACTTGAGAAAACCTAATATTTCGGCTATTTTCGAATAACACTATGGGTAAGAAACGAATTATCAAAAAGTCTGGACGCGGCCTTGATCAGGGTCGTAAGGATCGCGCGCTCAGCCGTGCAACCAAGAAGCGCATCGAGCGCGGTGTGCTCCACGTGGAGGCCACCTTCAACAACACGAAGGCGGTGCTCACCGATGAGAAGGGGAATGCGGTCATGTCGTCGTCGGCAGGCGCGCTCGGCTTCTCGGGTGCTCGCAAGTCCACCCCGTACGCCGCCGCAAAGGTCGGCGAGCTCTTGGGCGAGAAGGCTGGCATCATCGGCCTCAAGGAGGCGTCGGTCGTGATCCGCGGTGTGGGCCCCGGTCGCGAGTCGACCCTTCGCGGGTTTTCCAGCAAGGGCATCCAGATTAAAAGCATCAAGGACGCGACTCCGGTTCCGCACAACGGTCCGCGTCCGCCTAAGCCTCGCCGCGTATAGTTTCGTATGAAGATCGGACCTCGTTATAAAATCGCCAAACGACTCGGCGCAAGCGTCTTCGAGAAGACGCAGACGCAGAAGTTCGCTATCGCGCAGGAGCGCACCGCCAAGACCAAGCGTCGCGGTCGCGGCCCGAGCGGCTACGGCAAGCAGCTTCTCGAGAAGCAGAAGGTGCGCCTCACCTACGGCGTTACCGAAAAGCAGTTCGGCAACTACGTGAAGAAGGCGATGGCCGCACACGCGACGACCCCGATCGAGGCACTGCACGCATCGCTTGAGCTCCGCCTCGACAATGTCGCATACCGCCTCGGTCTCGCACCGACGCGCCGCGCCGCGCGCCAGCTCGTATCCCACGGTCACATCACGGTGAATGGTCGCAAGACCACCATCCCGTCGCGCCACATGCACCCGGGCGACCGCATCTCCGTGCGCGAGGGGAGCAAGCCGCGCGCACTGTTTGCCGGCTATGCCGAGCGCTTCATGGAGCGCACGCTCCCGGCCTGGCTTTCCTGGAATCCTAAAACCATGGAAGGCGGGGTGCAGGAGGTTCCGAACATGGTCTCGGCCGACCCGGCAGGCGACCTCTCGGCAGTGCTCTCGTTCTACAGCCGCTAATTTAACAACCGGTAACTGATTGAGTCATGGAATACCACGTCACGCTTCCGTCCAAACCACGCGTCGTTTCTGAAGAGAACGCACAGGGCATTTACGAGATCGATGCGCTCTACCCGGGCTACGGGCACACGCTCGGCAACTCGCTCCGCCGCATCATCCTTTCCTCGCTTCCGGGCGCGGCTATCACCTCGGTCAAGATCGAGGGCGTCCCGCACGAGTTTGCCACCATCGACGGCGTGCGCGAGACGGTCATGGAGGTTCTCCTCAACCTCAAGCGCGTGTACTTCGTGTTGCATGGCGATGAGTCGCAGACGATAACGCTCTCGGTGAAAGGGCCGAAGGAAGTGACGGCTGCCGATTTCAAACTCCCGACCCAAGTCGAGATCGCCAATCCGGACCAGCACATCGCGGACATCTCGGGGAAGACCTCGTTTGAGATGGAGGTCACCATCGAGCGCGGCCTCGGCTACGTGCCGCGCGAGGTGATCACGAAAGAGAAGGTGGACATTGGCACGATCGCATGTT
>JAJYJQ010000015.1 GCA_021789225.1 bacterium
CCACTCGCCGCCTCGCGCTCGCTATCGCTCGCGCAGCTTCGCGGCGGCTCGGTTCGAGTCCTGGCACTCGTTACAAAATATAGTCGCTCGGCGCATCCGCGCCGAGCTTCTTATTTTTGTGCGAGTACCAGGACTCGAACCTGGGACCTCTCCCTTATCAGGGGAGTGCTCTAGCCACCTGAGCTACACTCGCAGAAAGACACCTGCACACGAGCGATATTAACAAATTTTTCATTGCTCTGCCAGCATACTTGCGTACGCAATGAGCCGCTCGGACTATCCTTCTCCGCGAGACGCGCGTGAGCCGAAACACCTCCGGACCGAGCACACATCCACCCCCGAAGAAAAACTACGCCGGCATCGCAACAAGAAGCGCATCTGGCAGCGATGCGTGAGGAAACTTGCGCTGGCAGCGGCGTAACGCAAGACGCGCGCGGCCGAAGGCCGCGCGCGTCTTGCTCTCGAGTTCTGTGGGTATGTGTTCTCTTGCGTTCCGCCTATTCGCCGTGGGGAGGTCATATGAGCCTCCTCACGACACCGGTAACGCTATCCGGCGTCCGGGCACTGTTTCGGGACAAGTGCCATCTCCCCATCGTACCGAAGCACGATGATCGACAAGATGCTTCTCTCGAAGACATCAATTCCATTCGGATATGATCCACGACCAGCTTCCGCTAGCCGTGCCTTGTTACGACTTACTCCCTGTCACTGAATTTACCGTAGTCCCATACAAGATGGGCCGTCGGGTACCCCCAGCTCCCTTGAGTTGACGGGCGGTGAGTACAAGACTCGAGAACGTATTCACCGTGGTATAGCTGACCCACGATTACTAGCGATTCCGGCTTCAAGAGGTCGGTTGCAGACCTCTATCCGTACTGAGGTTGGTTTTCGAGATTTGCTCCACCTTACGGTCTTGCATCTTTCTGTGCCAACCATTGTATCACGTGTGCAGCCCAAGGCATCAAGGGACATGCTGATCTGGCGTCATCCCCACCTTCCTCTCCCGTGAGGGAGCAGTCTCGCCTGACATATATAACAGGCAACGGGGGTTGCGTTCGTTACCCCACTGAAGGGAACAGTTCAAACCACGAACTGACGACGACCATGCATCACCTGCCCAACACCCTCGAAGGCTCCATCCCTTTCAGGTTGGATGCAGTTGGGTTTCTAGCCTTGGTAAGGTTCTTCGTTTAGCTACGAATTAAGCCACATGATCCACCGCTTGTGCGAGTCCCCGTCTATTCCTTTGAGTTTTAAGCTTGCGCTCGTACTACCCAGGCGGTTCGTTTACCGCGTTAGCTTAGCCTCACAGAGGGTCGATACTCCGTAAAGCGAACGAACAACGTTTAGGGCCAGGACTACCGGGGTATCTAATCCCGTTCGCTACCCTGGCTTTCGTGTGTGAGCGTCAGGAATATGCCAGTACAGTGCCTTCGCCTTTGGTGTTCCCCATGATATCAACGGATTTCACCCCTACACCATGAGTTCCCTGTACCTCTCATATCCTCTAGTCATACCGTTTCTTCCGCAGACCGAAAGTTGAGCTCCCGGGTTTAACGAAAGACTAATATGACCGCCTAGACACCCTTTACGCCCAGTGATTCCGGATAATGCTTGGGGCCTCTGTATTACCGCTCCTGCTGGCACAGAGTTAGGAGCCCCTTATTCATGTGGTACCGTCAATAATTTCGTCCCACATAAAAGCTGTTTACGTCCCGAAGGACTTCATCCAGCACGCAGTGTCGCTCCGTCAGGCTTTCGCCCATTGCGAAATATTCTCGACTGCAGCCTCCCGTAGGAGTATGGGCCGTATCTCAGTCCCATCGGTGGGGAACAGGCTCTCACCCCCCCTAAGCGTCGTAGCCTTGGTAGGCCATTACCCTACCAACTAGCTGATACTGCGCAGGCCGCTCCCATGGCGAAAAACTTTACTCTCGCGAGACTATCGGGAATTACCCAACCTTTCGGCTGGCTATGCCCGACCATGGGGTACGTACCTACGTGTTACTGACCTCGTCTGCCGGTTGCTCCGAAGAGCCCCCTTGACTTGCATGCCCTATCCACACTGCCAGCATTCATCCTGAGCTAGGATCAAACTCTCATTAAGAATAGGCGGAACGCAATAGAACACATCTATTGCTATGGAGGGTTCCGGGCGCGACTCGAGTGCGCCCTTTCTTTCGGAACCCAGATTTCAAAGCAACTAAAAACCGCTTTTCGAGCGGCATAGGTATCCTACCCCCTCCCCCCGACCGCGTCAAGCGCCAGCTAACCCTGAGTAATAAAGGCACGGGTGGAGGGACCAAAATAGCCGGTGCCCTGGGTGAGGCCGAGCGGGGTGAGGATAGCGGGAGCGTTCTGCTCCTGGAAGCGCGCGAGCGCCGCTTCGGTCCGCGGGCCAAAGTAGTCGGTCTCGTTGCCCGGCGAGCCCGGCCCCTCTGCCACAATCGGCACGTCCTGCGTATTGAGAAACTGCTGGAGCGTGCGGACATCTTCCCCGCTCATGCCGCGCTTCAGGCTGCGTGGGAAAGAATACGTGCTCGCGGGCGCGGGCGCGGGCGCGAGCGGCGCTGCCACGATCTGCGCAGGAGGAGAAACTGCGGTGGTTGGGGTTGTCGTTGCTGCAGCAGGGGCCACACCAGCGCCAGAGAGTGGACTCTGCGTCGTGGCCATGACCGGCACGAAAGCTCCGCCTCCCCCACCGCCGCTCGTACTCGGAGTGACGGTACTCGAGCTCCCACCGCTTCCGCTGCCCGTGCCGGGATCTGTGGCGCTAGCGCCAGCACTGCTTCCACCACTGCCTGTTGAGTTGGTGGCACCCGTATTCCCACTTCCACTCGTGCTTGTGCCAGAATTTGTCGCGGCCGTATTACCTCCACTCGTATTCGTAGTGCCCGTGTTCGTACTGCCCGCACCAGCACCACTCGAGCTACCGCCTCCGCTTGGAGGGTCTCCTGAATGAGTGCCGGAGCTCGAGGAAGAACCACTTGAGGTCCCGCTGCCATGCGGCGTCGTGGAGGCTGTGGAGGTTGCCGTTGCTCCCGTGTTGGAATGAGAAGATGAGCCGCCGCCCGACCCCACGCTCGGCTTTTTCATAAACCCACCCGCAAGCACGTCCTGCCAGCTATCGGTGAGAAGCAGATCATCGTAGCGCCGGTAGTGCGGCGGCGCGTCATAGGCAGGCTGCGCTATCGTACCACCCAACTGTATTCGCCCGATTTCTGCATCTTTCGTGGCGGCTGTCTTTATTCCGGTGTACTCAGTGATTTTATGCCCATCAACGTAGAGCGTTGCCGACCCTGTAGTGTCGGTCGCCATCTTAATGGCCATGACTGCGGAATGCCATTGATCGTATGCAAGCTGAATCGGTGTTTCTGCCGTATACCCTGGTTGATTCGCCTGCATCGAATCAGCTTTCTCCAATGGTTTGCTGAGGTGGTAGGTAGGGTTCCCCATCCACATGGTGTAATAGCCATCTTTATTCGGGGCGAGGCCACTCCAGTGCCCAATGCTCGTAATCCACCGAATTCCATCTCCTCTAATCTCGACCTCCTTATCAGCGCTCTGCCCGGTCGAGTGCCAGATGTCCTTGCCGTTTATCCTGGTGAAATTGAAATAGTATGCGAGATAGTAGGTCTTCCCCATCTCAACTTTTATCGAAATATCTTTCTCGCCCACCTCAGTGTAATGATCGTGCCATTGGCCGGCAGTCCACTCAAGGAACTTTGATCCGTTCGGTGTCGGACCGCACCCATAGTGGCCCACACGATCGGCATTCTGCGTGTAGATGGGTGGCGTTGGCAGTGCCTTCCCACACGTGCCATTTTCGGCATCGAATTGGAAATAGATTTTCGCCTGTGCCGTGTGCGCGTGCGCAGTGACTCCGAGCACCATCGCAAGAACACACAGCGAACCGAGGCGCACCATGTTTCCAGGCGTCTTCTGCAAAGACGAACCGTCTGCGCTCGTCCTCTTCATTGCACAATCCTACGGAGCGGGGCTTGATAAACGAGTGAATCACCATACCTTCACGCCCGGACTGACAGCAGACACGCACGAGTTCGTTGTCAACATTGTTGCGCGCGCATGAGTCGCGTATAGTAGGTGAAGCCGTCACCCTTGCTGTCTTATATGAATCCTCCCTCAGAACGCATCATCGTCTCTGTGGGCGGTTCTCTTATTGTGCCGGAAGGGATTGATAGTGACTTCGTCTCCCGATTCCGCACATTGATCCTCCACGCCGTCGAAGGAGGGTCCGCCTTTTTCATCATCGCCGGCGGCGGGAAGACTGCGCGCCAGTATCAGGACGCCGCGCGTGCCGTACGAGGCGACTTGCCACGCGACGACCTTGACTGGCTCGGCATCCACGCCACCCGTTTGAACGCGCATCTACTACGCACGGTCTTCCGAGAGCAGGCGCATCCGCGCATCATCAAAGACCCGAGCGAGCCAGTACACGTCGAAGAGCCGATATTGCTTGGTGCTGGCTGGCGCCCTGGGCAATCAACAGATTTCTGTGCTGTGACCGCCGCAAAAGTGCACGGCGCGAAAAAGCTCGTGAACCTTTCCAATATCGACTACGTCTACACCGCCGATCCGCGCACGAACCCGGATGCGAAACCCATCGAGCGCACCAGTTGGAGCGCCTTCCGCGCACTCATCCCGAGTGAATGGGACCCTGGCCTCTCTGCCCCGTTCGATCCCGTTGCCGCCAAAGAAGCCGAGTCGCTCGGCCTCGAAGTCGCCATCATGAATGGCGCCAATCTTGGTGAGTTTGAAAAGTACCTCGCCGGCGAGCCGTTTACCGGAACCGTTATTTCGTAATTCCCAAAACACTATGGAAGAACTGGAGCGCACATATCTTGCCAAAGAACTGCCGGCCGATTTATATACAGCCACCTCAAAAGAGATGATTGATATTTACGTACCTGCATCCGCAGCACATCCGGATCTACGTATCCGCAAACGCGGTGACAGGTATGAAATTACCCGCAAGCGTCCCATTGTCGAAGGCGATTCTTCCCGCATGCTTGAAATCACAATCCCGTTAGACGCTGCTGAGTTTGAAGAATTTGCCGTCATTCGAGGTAAACGAGTTGAGAAGCGCCGCTACGTCTATACAAACGAAGGACGCGCCTACGAGGTCGATGTATTTACCGGCGATCTAGCAGGTCTCGTGCTTGTTGATATAGAATTCCAGACTGTTGCAGAGAAAGACGCCTTCACTCCTCCTTCGTTCTGCTTGGTTGAGGTCACGCAAGAAAAGTTTCTTGCCGGAGGCATGCTCTGCGGCAAAACGTACGCCGACATCGAACCAAGGCTCCAAAAATTGGGCTACACTAAAATCGAATCGCGGTAACTTATCCGACCGACTTCTCCAAAACCGCATCCACCTGCGCGTGGAGTTCAGAAAGCGTGCCGTTGTTGGTGATGGTGGCGTCGGCCATCTGCATGACGCCAGGGACATTCATGTCGTGCGCAGCGGCGTTGTGCCATTCGCGCTCTTCTTGCATCACCCACGTATCAAAATCGACGCGGTCGGTCTCGGAGCCGCGTGCGACACTGCGCTCGTAGCGGAGTTTTTGATCGGCATCGACGGCAAGGAGCATCGCGCCGTGCACCTTCAGAAACTCCGCCTCACCCACATTGCGGATGGACTCGATGATCGCGTCGCCACCCGCTGCCTGTGCGGCATTGAAAAGCTGCTCGACGATATAGCTCGGCACATGCGTCTGGCGCAGGTCGTTTGCCACTTCGCGCATGGAGGAACGGTCGACCGGCATGCCGCGCCGCTGTATCTCCTCGGTGATAAAACCGCGCGCGGAATAGTGCGCAAACCCTTTCGAGATAAGGTACTCCACCACCGTCCCCTTGCCTGCCCCATTGGTGCCGGTGATGCCGATGATCATGCGAGATTTATTTGCGCTTCTCGGTGAAGTAGCGCGAGACCGGGACGAGAAGCGGCGCGGCAAGCAGGATGGATGAGTACGTGCCGGCGATGACGCCTGCGATGAGGACGAGCGCGAAGCTGAACGTGACCGGGCTGCCGAAGAATGCGAGTGCCACGAGCACGAGTATGACGGTGAGCGAGGTGTTGATGGAGCGGCCCATGGTCTCGCTAATCGAGCGGCCGACGAGAGCGCTGAACTCCTCGTGCGTGGAAACCTTCTGGTCGCGCGCAAGGTGCTCACGCACGCGGTCGAAGATCACGATGGTGTCGTTCACGGAGTACCCGAGGATGGTGAGAAGCGCCACGAGGAAAAGCGTGTCTACCTGCGCGCCCGTGAAGTGCGCCCAGATGGCGTAGAAGCCGGTCGGGACGATGACGTCATGGAAGAGGATGGCAACCACGATGGAGCCATACACCCATGAGGAGACCGGGCGAGAAACCTTGCGGAAGGCCCAGGCGATGTAGAGCATGATCGTGATGATGACGACCCCGAGCGCGACCAGCGCTTTGCGCGCGAGCTCCGAGCCGACCGACGGGCCGACCGAGGTGAACGAGAGCTCCGTCGCCTGCGCGCCCTCAGGCGAGAGTGCGTCGAGCACGGCCGTGTGCTCTGCCGGGGTAAGTGCGCGGCTGCGGAGCGCGATGTCGTTTGCGCCCGCATTGCGAAGCGAAACCTCACCGAGCGAGAGCGGCGCGAGGCGTGCATTCAGCGTCGAGAGATCCGGGCGCGCGCTTGCATACGAAACCTCGACGAGCGAGCCGCCTGTGAAGTCGATACCAAGCGGGAGGCGATAGAACGTGATGGCACCGATTGCCACAGCGAGAACGAGGCCCGTGATCGTGAAGAAGAACTTGCGATGATTGACGATAAACATATGATTCGTGGATTCTATTTCTTACCCGTATCCGCAAGCGGCATACGCCCGGAAAGCCCGCTGCTCGTCAGGAAGCGCCAGAGACCTTTATTCCCTTCCGGCAAGATGGCGAGCAAGAGCACGCGCGATGCGGACACCGCCGAGATAAGCGAAGCGATGACGCCGAGCGCAAACGTGAGCGCGAAACCTTGCACGATGGAGGTGCCCATCCAGAAGAGCACGATCGACGAGATGAGCATGGTCACGTGCCCGTCACGAATCGCCGGCCATGCGCGAGAGAAGCCAATGTGAGTCGCCTCACGCGCGCCCTTCCCTGCACGAAGCTCTTCCTTGATGCGCTCGAAGATGAGGACGTTTGCATCCACGGCCATACCGACCGAGAGGATGAGACCAGCGATACCCGAAGACGTGAGGGTGATCGGGATGATCTTGATGACAGAAAGCACGAGCGCGAGATAGCCAGAGAGCGCGATGCTCGCGATGAGGCCCGGAAGGCGGTACCACAGCAGCATAAAGAGCACCACGAGGATGAAGCCGATAACGCCGGCGCGGAGGCCATCCTGGATAGCGGCTGCGCCCAAGGTCGGCCCGACCGCGCTGCTGCTCTGGAGCGTGATGGGCACCGGCAGCGCGCCGAAGTTCAGGTTTTGCACGAGGTCTTTCGCCTGTGCGACGGTGAAGTTTCCGGAAATGGTCGCGGTGCCGCCCGGGATCGCCTCCTTGATGGTCGGCGTCGAGATCGGCTGCCCATCGAGGAAGATGGCGAGCGTCTGCCCGACGTTCTGGCTCGTAATCTGCTCAAAGAGCTTCGCACCTTCGGCATTAAACGTGAGGAGCACCATCGGCTGGCCGAGCGCGTTTGATTGCGAGGAACCGAACTGCACTGACGCCTTCGAAAGATAGCGGCCCGTGAGACCAGTCGGGAGAAAGACGACCTGCTCGGTCGTGCTGCCAGTCGGGCTTGCGACGCGCGTGGTGGTCGCGAGGCGGAAGTCGAGCACCGGCGTCTTGCCGAGCGCATCCACCGCTGCCTTCACATCGGTCACGCCGGGAAGGTCCACGATGAGGCGATACTCCTGGTTTGCCGCGACCGCGCTCGACTGCTCGGTCTGCACGAGCGGTTCTGCCACACCAAAGAGGTTGACGCGGCGCTCGATGATGCCGCGGAGTGCCGCAAGCGCATCCGCGCGCTCGGCCGGAGCCGTCTGGCTCATGTCCGCCTGGTACACGAGCTCGGTGCCGCCTGCGAGATCCAAGCCCAATTTAAATGCGTACGGGGACGCCGGGTTTCTGGTAGACCATACGAACCACCCGAGCGCAATACTAATAAGCAGCACTACAACTGCTGCGATTCGATAGCGAGTCATGGCGCCAGTATAGGCAAATATTAAAACTATGCAAATACCGCCCCACCCCGCGCCGGCTTCGCCGGCGCGGGGTGGGGCTACCAAAAAGAAAGGACTCTGCACGCATTGGATGCGATGCAGAGTCCTGCAAGGTGCCTGGAACCAAGGAGCTTATGCCGAGGGCTTGGAGGAAGTTACCGTGTCAATCTCCGGCAACTTGAAGAGCGATTCGACATCGACGATCAGGTTGAAGTCACTTATACCGAAAGTGACGTCAACCGGGACGTGATTGGCCCTCTCAATCGAGAGGAAATGACTGCCCAGGATGTGAGGCGTCGCCACACTGACCTCGATAGTCTTCCCGATGCAGTCGGGAAAGACAAGCTTCACCAGGTGACCCATAATCAAGGGACTCACATCAGCCCATTCGAAAGCTTCGCCGATTTGGACGGAAAGCTCGTATAGGCTGATGCTGCCCCTGACTACACCAGGGACTGCTCCCATTACGCTGGCAAGATCTTTCACTTTTTGCTCGACCTCCTTCTCATTAAGTACGCAGAGATCGCTTTCGACACCGAAACCATACCCGTGCACTTTTCCGAGCTCACGAGAAACGTGGTAGGAACGGCACGTGGGATTCGGGTGCTGAATGACTTTAATGTGGTTATTCATCTGTTACTCCTCCTCGAGGGAATTTGTCAGAAAACTACGGTCCACATCAATACTATCAGATAGTTGCCAACATGTCAAATTAGTCCGAAAATCGGCTTACGGGAGCGTAAAGGAGCCTTTGACGAGAATGGCGGACGCGACGTCGCTTGGCAGGCTGCTGTCGATGAGCGCGGAAAGGGTTTTGGTTCGGTCGGGCTCCTCGGAAAGCGATGCTTCTTGGTGGCGAATGGTGACAGGAATGAGCGTGTAGCGCGTGCTTGTGGCGCTCCGCTCCGCCCGCACCGCGAGGCCGTGGGTCGTCTCATAGGAGAAATCCTGATCGAACATGAAATTGCCGAGCGAATAGAATATTGCCTTCCCTTTGTATATCTCGAGCGGCTCCACCACATGCGGGTGCGTGCCGATGACCATGTCAGCACCGGCGTCGATGAACGCGTGCGCAACCACTTGCTGATGTGCGGTATACCCTGACTCGTACTCGGTGCCGGCATGCATCGTGGCGATAAGGAGGTCACAGCTCGGGCGCACGCGCGTGATGAGCGCTTCGAAGGGCGCAACATCCGGCTGCACAAACTCCTCATAGCCCACGAGGCAGACACTGGTGCCGCGCACGGTAAAAGAAGTCACGAGCTCGTCATCATTGTGCGGCGATCCAAATGACAGAATGCCTGCTTGGCGCAGATATTCCTTGGTCGATTCATACCCAGCTTCACCGAAATCGAACGTGTGATTGTTGGAAAGACTCACCGCCGTCACGCCGAGATTTTTCAGAAAGGGCGCGACGCGCGGATCGAAGGTGAAGCGCAGAGTCGAATGGTCGGAACTCGAGACCGACGGCTGGTCGGTAATAGTGCCTTCCAGGTTTGGCACGACCGCATCCACGCCGAGAAACAGGGGCTTTGCGCGGGAAAAGAGCACGTCGTCGCCATGCGTCTGTGCGTGGAGCGCAACGCCTCGGTCGAGCATGAGATCGCCGGTGAATAGGATGGCGACCGGCTTCGTAGTTGTGGCCGTTTTTGTGAACGCGTGCAGCGAGAGAATGGTCGGAGCAACGGCGCGCTCATACTGCGCATATCCGTACGCGCCGAGACCGACAATACTTAGGAAACTAATCGCGAGTAGCGGCCGATGCCCTTTACGCATGGTGCTGCGCGCGCCGCGCGAGCGCGAGAGTGTTCGCGAGAAGGCCTGCGACAGTGAGTGGGCCGATGCCACCCGGGACCGGCGTCAGGAGCGCTGCTTTTTCGGCACAGGCCGGATCTACGTCACCCACGATGACACCGCTCGATTCGGACGTTCCCGCGTCAATAAGCACGACTCCCGGTTTAATGATATCCGGCGTAATGAGTTTTGGGACACCCGCACCAGAAACGACAATGTCCGCATCTTTGAGTGCCTCGGCAAGCCCTCCCGACTCGCGCGAAACCACCTCAACCTGTGCATCTTCGCGCGCAAGCCAGGTCGCAACCGGCTTACCTACGAGCCTCCCCCGCCCCACGACCACAGCACGCGTTCCGGAAAGTGAAACCGCATGCGTCGCGAGTACTTCACGCACTGCAAAAGCCACCGGTGGCACGAGCGCGCCGGGCGCGTTTGCCTCGAAACGCGCATACGCTTCTGGCGAAAGCACATCCGCGTCTTTCTCTGGCGGTATCGCGGCAAGCACCGCATCCGTATCTACCTGCGCTGGGAGTGGCAACTGTACGATGAGCGCATCTTCATCGCCCTCTTTGACCGCGGCAACGAGCATGTCTGTCGAGACATCATCAGGAAAACGCTGTATGGAAAAATCTATCCCCGCCTCGCGCGCGCGACGCTCCTTGATGCGCGCAAAGGATTCGATCGCCGGATGCATGCCGGCCATTACCACACGCAGCTTCGGCGCACGCGGGAGCTCTGCGGCCTCTTCGCGAATGCGTGCGAGCACGTCTGCAGCAAGTGTCTTCCCGTCAATAATCATGGCGCCATTCTTTTCAGCTCCTCGATTCCGTCGGTGAGCGCGATGCTCGTTTCAAACCCGAGCAACTCCCGTGCACGCGCCACCGCTGCGACGGAGTTTCTCGGCTCAATGCGAGCCGGGCCATATTCCTTTTCACCACCAAAAAGCTGCGCGACGGTATTGACCGATGTCCCCACTCCGGAACCAATGTTAATCACCTCCCCTGCCCCGACACCCGGATGCGCGGCGGCCAGCATGATAGCCCGCGCAATATCGCGCACATGAATGAAGTCGCGCGTCTGTTCGCCATCGCCCGTGATCGTGAGCGGCTTCCCTTCGCGCCACAACTTCAGGAAAATGGCCGTCACGAGCGCGTATGCACCAGAGGCGCGGGCGCCAGGGCCGTACACGTTAAAGAAACGCAAGCTGACCGTCTCGAGACCGTAGAGCCGATGCCAGAGCCTGCCATACTGCTCCCCGATGTGCTTGTGCAGCGCATACGGGCTCTTCGGATCAGCCGGAAGATCTTCGGAAAGCACTGAAACCTCGACATCGCCGTACACCGATGCTGACGACGCGAAGACGACACGTCGCACCCGAGCCGCCTGCGCCGCAGCAAGCACCGAGACTGTGCCGTTCACATTCACATCGTGCGTCTCGAGCGGGTGCTCGATCGAATACTGCACTTGTGGCATGGCCGCAAGATGGATGACGGTAGACGCTCCTTTGCACACCTCTTCGACAGCGGCAGCATCTCGGATGTCGAGCACGTGCAGCGTTGCTGCTTCAGGCACGTTTTCTTTCGTGCCGGCCGAGAGATTGTCGATGACCTGCACGTCATATCCCGCGTCGAGGAGCGCACGCACGAGGTGTCCGCCGATGAACCCCGCGCCTCCGGTCACCACTACTTTTTCTTGTGTCTGCTGCGTCATGGTTTTGATGTTATTTCCCCGAGAGGGATGCGAGCGCGCGGAGCGTCTTCAGGGCGATCGCCGCATCGAGACTGAGCGACCGGTGCTTCAGATAGTACAAATCATACGAGAGCTTCCGGCGTGTACGCTCGACATCAGCACCACCGCGCGGCGCGTCATAGTCGAGGATCTGCGCCCAGCCGGAAAGCCCGGGTGTGATGAGGTGCCGCATGTGATAGTACGGGATCTCACGTTCATACACTTCAGCGATGCGGGGCAGCTCGGGACGCGGCCCGATGAATGAAAGGTCCCCGGCAAGCACGTTCCAAAGTTGCGGAAGCTCGTCTATGCGCGTCTTGCGCAGGAACGCGCCGAAACGGGTCACGCGGTTTTTTGCCTGCAGCTCTGGATCGCCATGATCGTTGAAGAGCATCGTGCGCAATTTCACGATGCGGAACGTCCTCCCATCGCGACCGATGCGCTCATGGAAGATGAACGGGGTGCCGCCCGTCGCCGCGAGCACGAGCGCCGCGGGGATGACGAAGACGAGCGCGATGGCGCCCACCACGAACGCGCCTATGAGGTCCGCCACCCGCTTCAGCGCATCAGAGAGCGCATGCTGGCGCGGCACGCGGTCGAGCAGCCAGGCGTAGTCGATGTGCGCGAGCGGTACGCGGTCGAAAAGCTCCTCGTACAAGGTCTCGAACGCCACGAACCGCGCGTCCGAAAACAATGCGCCATCGAGCACAGGAAGCGCCCGCGCGACACGCTGGTCGAGCGTATCGGCGATGACCACGCGCGCACCCGCACGCACCGCCTCGCGCACCTGCGAAGCGATATGCTCCTCCGCCACGGTCGCCGTATCCACGCGCGCGGCAAGCACGATAGTGTTGCGCTCGTTTTCAGAAAGCTCTTCTGCCATCTCCTCGACCGCGTGCCCGGTGCCGACCAGCACCGCCCTGAGGCGCTCGCGCGGCGCAAAGTGCGAGAGCGCGTAAAAGTGCCATGCGGTGATAGCGGCCGTCGACGCGACCAGATAGAGCGCGAGGATGGTCTTCGGTGCGATGGAGAGCGGGAGGAGGAAGAAAAACACCACCGCGAGCAGCGTGTTCGCGACCTGTGCGCCGATAATGCGCCCACCCATCGCCAGACGATTCGGGCGCGTGGGTTTTTCATACAGCCCCGCGATGTAAAACACGACGAGCGACACCAGGAAGACCGGGATGAACGGGGTGAAATTGCCGAGGAAGTAACTCCAGGCCGGAAGCGCCAGGTTTCGTAACGCAAGGGCGAGCCAGAGCGAGCCTGAAAGCAGTATGAGATCCCCGGCAAGCAGCAAGAAGGTTTCGCGTCGAGAAAAAGCCATGTAATCCGTCAGATGGTGGTATAAATACTATACCTTGATTCCCTGCTGTACAGTTACCTGCTTCCCCCGGTATGAACGCTAACCGTCCGAAAAAAATCTTATTTCTCATCACGAAATCGAACTGGGGTGGCGCGCAGCGCTACGTCTTCGACCTCGCCACCGGCCTCCCGAGCGACCGCTTTGAAGCAGCGGTCGCGTTCGGCACACCAGGACTCCTTGCCGACAGGCTCGCCGAGGCGGGCGTGCGCACGATCACCATTCCCTCCCTCGGGCGAGACCTTTCGCTCACGCGCGATGTCCGGAGCATCGTCGAACTGCTGCGACTCTTCCGGCGCGAGCGCCCGGACGTGGTGCACCTGAACTCTTCCAAGGCAGGTGGCATCGGCGCACTCGCGGCGCGCCTTGCAGGCGTGCCGCGCATCATCTTCACCGCGCATGGCTGGCCCTTTGCAGAAAAGCGTAACCTCGCGTGGCGCGCCTTCGCGTTCCTCGGCTCATGGGCGACCGCGCTCCTGGCTCATGCCGTCATCACCGTCTCGGCGCGCGACGAGCAGCTTGGCAAACGCATGCCCTTCTGTGCGCACAAGATGCTGCTCATTCATAACGGCATCGATCTTGCTATGCCCCTTGGCTCCGGCGAGCGGATACGCAGCGCTTTCCCGCCGGGCGCGCACATCACCGGCACGATCGGCGAGCTCACCCACAACAAGAACCAAATCGCGCTCATCGAGGAAGCCCGACGCGACCCGAGCAGGTACGTGGCTATCGTCGGCGAGGGCGAGGAGCGCGGAGCACTTGAGGCAGCTATTCGAAGGTACGGCCTCGGCGAGCGCGTGAAGCTCTTCGGGTTCATTCCCGCTCGCGAGGTGCTGCCCGGCTTTGATACGTTCGCACTCCCCTCCCTCAAAGAAGGTCTTCCGTATGTGCTCATCGAGGCACGCGCAGCTGGCCTTCCTATCGTGGCAAACCGCGTCGGCGGCGTCGGCGAGATACTCGATGCGCCCGACCTGCATGAATTCTCGCTCGACCAGATGCGCGAAAAGACGTATGCGCTCTATAGCGCGTAACCTATCCCTCGTACTCCTGATCCGCGAGTGCGCGCGAAACGCCCCGACCATGTCGCGCGAGCGCAGTGACGATGCCGAGCGCCGTAAACTCCATCACCAAGTGCGAGCCGCCGTAGCTCATGAACGGCGTCGTCGTGCCCGTCACCGGCAAGAGACCCACATTGATACCCGTATGGATGGTGAAGTGCGCCATAAACAAAATGGCGACACCCAGCGTAAAAAACGCATCGAAATTGGTTCCCGCATTCCGCGCGATGACGAACAGTCGCACGAACAAAAGCGCGTAGAGCGCGAACGCCAACGCGATGCCGACAAACCCCCACTCCTCCGCGTATGCCGCGAAAATGAAATCTGTCTGGTACTGCGGCAGGAAGCGCAACTTGCTCTGTGTCCCGTAGCCGATACCCTTTCCAGCAAGCTCGCCCGAGCCGACCGCGATCATCGCCTGATACGCGTTGTATCCGGCCCCGAGCCGCGACGCAGCCGGGTTCACGAATGACGTGATGCGCGCCCGCTGATACGGCTTCAACCCGCCAAACCATAATCCGGTCGCTACCACAAAGAGCAGGAATCCGATGGTCGCAAGATGTTTTTTCGAAATGCCTGAGACAAGCATGAGACCGAGCCAGATGGAGCCCAGGATGACCGCAGTCCCGAGGTCCGGCTCCACAAGCACCAAGAGCACGAGCAGGCCTGCATACACGCCCGACACGATGATGTGCCGCCAGTCCGCAATCTCGACATGACGGCGCGAGAGATATTTCGCGAGGAGCGTGATGAGCACGAGCTTCGCGAGGTCTGCCGGCTGAAACGAGAACCCGCCGATGACGAACCAGCTCTTTGCGCCCATCACCGCGTGCGCCGCAACCAGCAGCAAGACAAGGAGCCCGATGACGACGCCGTACGCGGTGATGATAACCGGAGTCCGGCGCAAGAAACGCATATCGACCGACGCAAACACAAGGTACGCAATGAAGGCCGTTCCCGCCCACATGAGCTGTCGCGGAGCAAGTGAGACGCCGGTCCCGAACGTATGCATCGTGAGTATCCCGAGCGCCGTCAGCACGAGCGCCGGCGCCACGAGCGACCAGTCGATAGCGCGCGCGAGCGAGCGAGCGAGCGAGGAGACCGACCCTGGAATGCTCATGGATGTACGATAGGAAGCACCGGCACGATTTCTTCTTTCGCAGGCACTCCCGTGAACGGCGCGTCCCACATGAAGGTCATATCGGCGCTCGCCTGAGGACCCACCCGCGGCACGATCGTCTGCGACGCGGCGATGACGTTCCCTGACGAATCAAACACGGAGGCGACCACTTTGACGTTGTAGAGCGTGTTCGGCGTCGGATTGCTAAGCGTCGCCGTAACACGCGGCGTCGTCGTCCCGACCACCTGAATATCTGAGACCGGGAGCACAGGCGGCACATCCGTACTCGCAAACCATCGCATAGAGGAAGGGTCAAAGGTCAAGAAACTGTTCCGCACGCTCCCGTCACCCTGATACACGCTCGGGATGAAAATCGGCACCGTGCTTCGCGGCGGCAGATCAACCGTACCCGAGAAGCGTGCCAGCACGGTCGCTTCCGGCCCATACACCTCGACCGTGTAGGGCGCGCCCTGCACCGCCGCGTTCGCGTTCGGATTGTCGATGTAGGCGACAACGTCCGTGCGACCGCCAGCGCCAGGCAGCGCCGTCACGAAACGGACCGTCGGCTGCTGTGCTTGCGCGCTACAGAGATAGGGGCACGAGCCGCCGCAATCCACACCCGCTTCGTCCTGGTTTTGCACGCCATCCGTACACGTCGGCGCCTGATACCAGACCGCCATGAAGACCAGCGCGGCAATCGTCACCCCCATCGCTATGATGATCGCGATGATAAACGCGCGTCTCCTCTCGGCCCATGACATGGGCTCATTATACAGCAAAGCGCCGTTCCTTCGGAACGGCGCTTTGCTGCTAATCAAAACACGCCCGCAGTGTTGGCGACTACCTACTCTCCCCCTTTCGGAGTACCATCGGTTCAAGAAGGCTTGACTTCCGTGTTCGGAATGAGAACGGGTATACCCCTTCCGACAAATCACCAACACTGCGGGCGCGTTTCGCGACCACATGAATACGCATAGGACAAAGTGCCAACGAGGAAACCGCACTGTCATAGACAGATTTCCACGCAAGAGACTGGACATATTAGTACCTCTCGGCTCAATACATTGCTGTATGTACACCTAAGGCCTATCAACCTGGTCATCTTCCAGGAGTCTCATAATGATTCCTAATCTTGGGGCAAGCTTCCCGCTTAGATGCTTTCAGCGGTTATCAAAACCCGACATAGCTACCCTGCGGTGCCGCTGGCGCGACAGCAGGTAGACCAGAGGTCAGTTCATCCCGGTCCTCTCGTACTAGGGACGAGCCCCCTCAAGAATCAACGCCTGTAGTAGATAGGAGACCAACCTGTCTCACGCATCTCGTTTGCCCTTCGCTTTCGCTCAGGACGTTGCCCGCATTACTGCGGGGATCGGACTGTAACTCCACCGGTTCTCGGTGCTCAACGTTCAGTCTCTCGGGGCGCGTTTGCACGCTTCCCTCGGTGTTGTCCCTCGCTCAGCTCGGGATTTCATCGATATTAGTTGAGTTGCTCGCATGCCATTCCTGACATGCGCCGCCGTGAGTATGTCGTTTTTCGTGCGTCTCCACACACGTTTGTTTTACATAACAGTTTTCCTCGTGGGTTCAAACAGGTCGAACATCCGATTCGTTTACACGAATTCAGGTGCTCGACGGTTTGAACCCAGCTCGCGTACCTTTTTAATTGGCGAACAGCCAAACGCTTGGGACCTGCTCCAGCCCCGCGCTAAGGTGAGCCGACATCGAGGTGCCGAACACCGCCGTCGCTATGGACGCTTGGGCGGTACTAGCCTGTTATCCCCAGGGTAACTTTTATCCGTTGATCTCTGGCCGCATCTAAGGCGAACCATCGGCTCACTAGACTCTGCTTTCGCATCTGCTCGAGATGGACCTCTCGCAGTTAAGCCGGCTTGTGCTCTTACACTATCGGCACGGTTTCCATTCGCGCCTAGCCGACCTTGATAGGCTCCTCCGTTACTTTTTGGGCATCACGTTCTCCACTTTATACGCAAGTGTCGGCACGTCTTTCAGTATCGGCCGCGCGAAGTTCGCAATATGCTGCGCACTCTCACGCGGGAAATACAATCGAAACGAACCCTTGCGCTGCTTGTGCAGCGCGCTTGAGACGCCGAGGCGTTCAATCGCATCTTGTGCAAGCACCAGTTCTTTATGCGTGTATCCAAGCGAATGAATCACGAGCGATCGGTGCTTTGATGATTTGGCAGAGCCATCATCGAGGAACCAGATCGCAAGCGCAAGCGGCGTTAGCAGTCGCTTGATGAGTGGCGGTATCCGCTTTCTCCCATCGCGATAAAACTGCGCGCCGTAGAAACGAAATGCGGGATGATTCACGGTTGTGAACCCATACACCACCTTTTCGCCACGACGTTTTTCATATCGCCCGGAGAGAATCCATTCTTGAAACTCGCGTGCGAGCCATTCAAGGTACTCGCGCTGTGCGGCACCATGCTCGACTTTTAATCGATACGTACGCCCAGCATCTCGCGTTTCAAGGTGTCCGTCGCCGAGCAAAAGCCCGACGAGCAATTCTCTCTGTCGCTTGGATAACTCAAGACCGTTCTTTTTCTCACGAATTTCTTTCGTGTTCATGGATGTGTACTGATTAGTGTCTTAGTACACCTGCATGTCGCCATACAGATCGGACTATATATTCACTCTTGCGAGTGGTTGGTTCGTAGTCTCTGAGGGTTTTGAACCCTGCTGATTGCCCGCACTCCAAGATTTTTACTGCCCGCTTTCGCGAGCGAGTACTTTAAGATACTCGGGTGTCCCAGCATATTCCCAACTGCCCGCGACATAGTCGCGCCCCCTATTTTGTTTGTTTTGAGATTTTCTTAAGGAGATCTCGCGAGGCGCCACGGCTTCGGCCAGCGAATATTTCGTTGGCCGAAGGATAGCGCCCCACTAAAACTGCCTGCCACGCACGGTCCCGTCGGGGTTCCGCCCGACGGTTAGGAACTACACAATGCAAGAGTGGTATTTCACTGGCGACTCCACGCACCCCAAAAGGTACGCTTCAAAGTCTCCCACCTATGCTACGCATGCATCACATAGCCCCAATACGAAGCTGCAGTAAAGCTCCTGGGGTCTTTTCGTCTAACTACAGGTATCCGGCATCTTCACCGGAAGTGCATTTTCACCGAGCGAGTCCTCGAGACAGTTTCCCAGTCGTTACGCCATTCGTGCA
>JAJYJQ010000016.1 GCA_021789225.1 bacterium
CGGCTCCCTCGCTACGCGCCCTGCGAAAGCTCGTCGAGTCGCTGGCGGTTTTTCTCGCCGTAGTCAAACTCGAAACGCACGCCCGGGATCGGCGAGAGACGCGACTCCTTCTTCAAGAACTCAAAGAAATTGCGGCGATTCCGATTCAGAAAATCTAGCGCGCGATCAACCGCGTCATCCGGAAAGATACTTACGTAAACAATTGCATGCGTGCGGGCGCGCGAAAGCTCTGCGCGCGTCGGCGTAATGAGCACGTCGCGGTTTGCCTCGCGCGCAATGTAGCGTGCCGCGAGTCGAACGAGCAGCTCTTCTTCAGATTTATCTTTGTGTGTATTCATATACTTTCTTCAAGGTTCGACCTTGAATGGTTAGGATTGGACGAGCTCGTAGGTGATGATGATGTCACCCGGAGCAACCTCCGCCCGAGTCTCGATCTCGAACCCGAACTCCCCTTCCGTACGTATCTCTTTCACATCCGCGCGCGCTTGCTGCAGATTCGTGATCTTGCCACGACCGATCTCCACATCACGGCGCACCACCTTCGCCAAGGAGCCGACCGCAAACGTACCCGAGGTGAGGCGGGCTCCAGCCACATGCTTCTTCGCCGTTGCGCTGAATGTCTTCAGTATCTTCGCCTCCCCGAGAGCCTTCTCCTCGGTAACGTGCGGTGCGCGCTCGGCCAAGAGCTCGGCGACGCGCTTCTCAAGGTCATAGATGATCGTAAACGATTCGATCGAGACATTCGCACGATCGGCGATGTCACGTGCCGAAGCGTCAGTCGGCGTATTGAAGGCGATAACCACCGCGCCTCCTGCCTGCGCCTTCTTCACATCATTTTCGGAAACGGCGCCCACTGAAGCATCGAGAATGCGGATGACCGCGCGCTCATGCGTGATCTTCGCGAGCTCGTGGCGAATCGCCTCGATACTGCCCGTCACGTCCGCCTTGATGATGAGCGACAGCACCGCCGCTCCAGAGGGTGCGGCGGCCGCTGCCGCTACCGCGCGCGGCTTCGCATGCTCCGCCACGAGTGCTTCAGCGGCTTTGCGCGAGTCTGTCGTGACGAAGGGCGTTCCTGCTGGCGGCAGCGTCGAGAATCCGGTCACCAAAATCGGCATCGACGGCGTCGCCTCCTTTACGCGCTTGCCGAGAAAGTTTTCCATGAAGCGCACCGGCGCGTACGCCTCGCCCGCCACTACGAACGCGCCCGGCGCGAGCGTACCGTCTTTCACGATGAGCGTGGCTGAAAGGCCGCGCTTCGGGTCCTGTGTCGACTCTAGGATGAAGCCGGTTGCGTTCGCCGCCGGATCTGCGGAAAGCTCCGCAAGGTCGGCGGTGAGGAGCACCAGGTCGAGGAGTGCCGGCACGCCCTCGCCTGTCTTTGACGAGACCGGCGCATACGGAACCGAGCCGCCAAGGCCTTCGAGGTACACCTCGTGCTCAAGGAGTGACACCTTCGCCCGCTCCACGTCAGCACCCGACTTGTCTATCTTCGTGAGCGCGACGACAAACGGAATGCCGGCCTCGTTGATGGCCGCGAGCGCATCGAGCGTCTGCGGCTTCACGCCCTCATCGGCAGCAACCACGAGGATGGCGACATCCGCCGTGGAGGCGCCGCGTGCGCGCATCGCATGGAACGCTTCATGCCCGGGCGTGTCGAGGAAGGTGATGTGGCGGATCGCGCCTTCGTACTCATGCTCGACTTCGTACGCCGAGACGTGCTGCGTGATGCCGCCCGCCTCGCCCGCGACGACATTGCTCTTGCGGATGTAGTCCAAGAGCGAAGATTTGCCATGGTCGATATGCCCCATGACGGCGATAATCGGTGGACGAGACGTGCGTGCCATAGTCTATTCAGTACACCACAACGAGCGCTAAAATGCAATTTCGCCCCAACCCCGCGCGGCTTCGCCGCGCGGGGTTTTCTACAGACGCGCGCGAAGCGCGCGCGGGCATGCCGTATACTTACATGCACGACATGTCTACGCGAAGAAAACCGCACGGCGTCGAACGCGCGTTTGCCGCGCCCGCAGAATTACTCGAGAAAGGCCTCGACGTTGCCGAGCGTGGCGAGCATATGCTCTCAAACAACGGCCCTGTGCGCCGCGCGAGCGAATACTGGAGCAAGCTCGGCCCTGGCCTCATCACCGGCGCATCCGACGACGACCCTTCCGGCATCGCCACCTACTCGCAGGCCGGCGCGCAATTCGGCTACCAGTTTACCTGGACCATGCTCTTTTCTCTGCCGCTCATGGCAACCGTACAGGAGATGTGCGCACGCATCGGCCTCGTCTCAGGCAAAGGGCTCGCCGCGAACATCCGCCACCACTACTCGGCACGCACCCTGTACTTCGTCACCGCTCTCCTCTTCGTGGCCAACACGCTCAACATTGCCGCCGACCTTGGCGCTATGGCCGCGGGCACCCGCCTCCTCTTCACCAACGCGAACATCGAGATGCTCGTCGTCCTCTTCGCGCTCGCAAGCTTGCTCCTGCAGATTTTCACAAACTACGCACACTACGCGAGATACCTGAAATACCTCACCATCGCCCTGTTTGCCTACGTGATGGCAGCGTTTGCAGCACACCTCAACTGGACCGAGATCATCCAGCACACCGTCGTCCCCTCCTTTACATTCACCAAAGAACACATCTTTCTTCTCGGTGCCGTGCTTGGCACCACCATCTCGCCCTACCTCTTCTTCTGGCAAACCTCGCAAGAGGTAGAAGAGCGCATACAGCACGGCGAAACCACCGTGAAGCAGCGCCAAAAGAACGTGACTGATAGCGCGATCACTGATATGCGCGTCGACGTATGGTCAGGCATGTCCTTCTCGAACATCATCGCGTTCTTCATCATGGTCGCTACGGCTGGCACGCTCTATGCGCATGGCGTCACGAACATCGCGACTGCCGCCGATGCGGCTGCGGCAATCCGCCCCTTTGCCGGCGAGTCCGCGTACTTCCTCTTTGCAGTCGGCATCATCGGCACTGGTTTCCTTGCCATCCCCGTCTTGGCCGGCTCGACCGCCTACGCCATCGCCGAGAGCTTCGGCTGGCGCTATGGCCTCTACCGCAAGCTCAAACAAGCCTATGCCTTCTACGGCGTCATCATCATCTCCATGATAATCGGCGTCATCGCCAATTTCCTGCACCTCGACCCGATCAAAGGCCTCCTCTACGCCGCTGTCGCCAACGGCGCCATCGCGCCAGTCGTGCTTTTCTTCGTCATCCGGATCAGCGAGAACAAAAGGATTATGGGACATCATGCAAACGCGCGCTCGACCTCGCTCGTCGGCTGGCTCACCGCGGGCATAATGGCCGTGTCCGGTGTGGCTGCAGTGCTGACGCTTTTCTAGTCACACATAGACGCGCGCGGGCCGAAGGCCCGCGCGCGTTTTCTTGTATCGAACATTCCATCTAAAAACCGAAAGCCCTTCCCGGGAAGGGCTTTACGGTCAGGCGCTTACACGCCTATGCGCTCTTCTGAAGAGCACCCCAGAAGCCGACGATTGCAATGACCGCACCGGTCACCACAACAGTCGTCATATTCTGAATCCCAGTCAAAGCCATGACAATGACCCAGAGACCAAGGATACCGTTAAGCCAGTGTTGCCACATATGAAGCAGTGAGAAATTAGAGATGCTAATTTCGACCGTACACTGTTGATTGAAGAGACTTCCCGGAAGCCTCTACTGAAAAGTATACCCCTCGAACCCGAAGAAAACGTGAGATATGCACAGGCTGCATGTACGCCCTAAAATAAGGCTTTCTGAGCGATCCTTTTTACCGGATGCGCGGTGGACGGGACTTGAACCCGCATCCTCTTCCGTGACAGGGAAGCGCTCCACCGGTTGAGCTACCACCGCAAACAAGGCTAGTGTACTGGAACTATCTAATTTTTTCAAACAGAACGGTACGTTTGTGCCGGGAGTGGGGCTCGAACCCACGAACCTGTCGCTTATGAAACGACCGCTCTAACCAACTGAGCTATCCCGGCAGCAAATCTGCAACACGCTCCAGACTTGCAAGAATCTCGTGCCTGAGATTTGTTCCCTTGCTCACCCGAAGCGCCAATATACCATAGTATACTTCGTGATTTTCGTAAATCTTCTTATTCTCTCGCTTGAGAAACACCGTCTTGGCAAACTGTTCTTTTGGTAAGTCGAGCCGTTTCGACCAGAAATCAAGCAAAACAGCTTCTCGTGAACGATGCGTCTCGTTGATGAATATTCTGGGACAGAATCTGTCCCTAGAAACGCCAAAAGAATCAGCAAACCAGCGCATGGCCATATCAATCGCTCTCGGGTCCGAATTCACAAACGAAAGAGCGCTCGATTGGGCTTTTGTTCCTTCTCCCCAGTACAATCCGAGGCCCAACATGTAGACATCACGCGCAGTTAACTTCGGTATCTGCTCTACGGCTTTTGTTTGAGCGGCTCGTATACGTTGCTGTTTCTTTTCTCTATTCATTTGCGCGCCGCGCATTCTCCCCCTGTGTCCCGCCTTGACCATTCGTTCGAAAAGACGATCTTTCTGCGCCTGCGTGAGCACAACATCCCGCAACCAGACGCTCGCCGTGCTCCTTCCAATGTTGAGTGCCTTTGCAATCTCTTTGACGCTCATCCCGCGCCGTCTCATCTGTACTGCTTTCGCCTTTTCTAGAGACTTAGCCATGCATGTAATTATACATCAGTGGTTCTGATATTCACGGATTTCCTTGTGGATAGAATCTGAATTGTCGCCAGCAGTTAGGCATGTTGTATACTTTCCGCATGTCCTTCCTCACACGCATTGGCGCGTGGCGCACCCGTACGAAAGTCATTGGTGCGCTCGCACTTCTTCTCATTCTAGGCGGCGCGTACGCATATTGGCGCTCACACCAGACCACCTACCAGTTCGTGACTGTCGCGCGCGGAGCGCTCACCGAGCGTGTCGACCTCACTGGCTCGGTCGCGCCCGTCGGCACCGTCTCGCTCGCCTTTCAGAATAGCGGCACCATCGCGCGCGTGGACAAACAGGTCGGCGACACCGTCTCCGAAGGCACACTGATCGCCTCACTCGATACCCGCACGCTTCAAACACAGCTCGCAGGCGCACAGGCCGACGTGGACGCGGCGCAGGCGCGGCTCGCCGCGCTCAAGGCAAGCGCGACACCCGCGACGGTCGCCGTATCGCAGACAGCACTCGATACTGCGAAGAGAACGCTCGCGGGAAACTATACGAACGGCGTCTCAGCCATCATCGATAGCTATGCGAAATCGAACGACGCCGTGCGCACGAAGCTCAACATCTTTTTCACCAATCCCGAGACCTCGAATCCGAGCCTCGTTTTCATCAGCAGCGAGAGCGGCGCGTCGCGAAACGCAGAGGATGAGCGCGCTCAGCTCAATACTCTCTTTTCGACCTGGCAGAGCGAGATCGCAAGCCTCTCCGCCTCTTCACCGAGGGGAACGGTAGACACTGCCCTCGCACACGCGTCCGACAACCTCGCTGCGATCGCCCACTTCCTTAATGACCTCAACACGGCGACCATCAATGCTGTCTCGTTCCAAGCCGGTTCGACCCTCACCACCGAAACCGCGAAAGCCACCGTCACCGCAAGCGTCAGCGAGCTCAACACCGCTATCGCGAATGTCATCGCCGCACAAAATGCCATTGCCACGCAGGCGTCGGTCGTCGCACAAGACCAGGCGCAGCTTTCCAAGACGACCGAGCCCGCGACGTCAGAGGATATCGCCGCCCAGCAGGCTGCTATCGATGCGGCACAAGCAAAAGCCGATGCTATCCGCGTACAGATTTCCCAAGCGTCCCTGCGCGCCCCCATCGCCGGCACTGTTTCCGTGCAAGGCGCGAAGGTCGGGCAGACCGTCGCTGCAAACCAGCCGGTCGCGACGGTCTTTTCGAGCGATGCGCTCGAGGTCGATGTGAGCCTTCCTGAAGTTGACCTCGGCAAAGTGAAGACCGGTGACGACGTAGAGATCACGTTCGATGCCTTTCCGGGCGAGACGTTCACCGGCACCGTCTTCTCCATCGACCCAGCCGAGACCGTGACGAGCGGCGTGGTCGGGTACACGACGAAAGTCCACTTCGCAAAAGCCGACCCACGCGTGAAAAGCGGCCTCACAGCCAATCTCTCTATCGTCGCCGCGAAGAAGGACGCGGTGCTCTACCTCCCTCAATACGCCATCCTCCAGACCGACGCCGGCTCATTTGTGGAGACCTTGAACGGCAGCACCGTTGTGCAGACGCCCGTCACCACCGGCATCCGCGACGATAACGGCAACGTCGAGGTGCTCTCAGGTGCCACGGAGGGCGAGCAGGTGCTCAATATCGGCCTCAAGTCTGGCGCGTAGAGCCGGGCACCGCACACTATGCAGGTCATCTCCGTCCGCGACCTCACGAAAGAGTACACGGACACCGATCCGCCCACCCGCGTCCTGAAAGGAATCTCGTTTGCTATCGAGCAGGGCTCATTCGTCTCCATCATGGGCCCTTCGGGCTCGGGCAAGTCTACTCTGCTCCACCTCCTTTCCTTCCTCGACCGACCGACCGCCGGCACCTACGCGTTCAACGGCCGCGACGTGACGACCCTCACAGACGAAGATTTCGCCCGCATCCGCAACGAAGAGATCGGTTTCGTCTTCCAGTCGTTCAACCTGCTCTCACGTTCGAGCGTCTATGAAAATGTCGAGATGCCGCTTCTCTACGCTGAGAAAGTGCCGGCCACTGAGCGCAAGGCACGCATCGAAGAAGCAATCGCTTCCGTCGGCCTCTCTGAAAAGCTCAACCTCCCTGCCGGCAAGCTCTCGGGCGGTCAGAAACAGCGCGTCGCCATCGCTCGGGCGCTCGTCAATAAGCCCAGCGTCATCTTCGCCGACGAGCCGACTGGCAACCTCGACTCGGAGTCTGGTGCCCAGGTGATGGACATCCTCGATGATCTGAATAATGCCGGCCACACCATCGTGCTCGTCACGCACGAAACCTACACCGCCGAGTTCGCCGACCGCATCATCCGCATCAAGGACGGCACGGTCGAGAGCGACGCGCCCATCATCACGCGCCGCAACTCGAAGAACGCGTTTTTCAAATAGGCCTATGAGACTCCGCGACACGCTTGCTACCGCCACCAAGAGCCTCTCCCACGCGCGCATGCGCTCCTTCCTCACCATGCTCGGCATCGTCATCGGCATCTCGTCCGTCATCATCCTCATGTCTATCGGCCAGTCGGCGCAAGACTTCATCATCGGCCAGGTGCAAGGCGTCGGCTCCAATCTCGTGTTCGTCGTCCCAGGTGGCAGCGGCGATTCTAAATTTTCCGCGCCTGCCTCCACGCAAGGCATCGTCATAAAGACACTCGTCCCGCAAGACGTGCAAGCGCTCACGCGCGAGCCTTCCATCAAGAGCGCGACCGGCGAGGTGCGCGGCCTGGAGACGGTCATCTACGGCGACAGCAACGTGAACGCCACCTACGAAGCCGCCGACGCGAGCATCTTCCCCATGCGCGATTTCGCGACCCAGAAAGGCTTTCCCTTCACCAAGGAAGATGTCGCCGGGTATGCGCACGTCGCCGTCATCGGCTACAAGCTCGCCGACACGCTCTTCGGCGCGCAAAACCCGATCGGCAAATCCATCCGCATCAAAAACGTCTCCTTCCGCGTCGTCGGCGTCTTGGAGTCCAAGGGTCTCGGGCCGCTCGGCGTGGACCAAGACAACGAGGTCATCCTGCCCATCACCGTCGCGCAGACGCAGCTCGCCGGCCTCACCTACTACCAAGACCTCATCATCGAGGCGCAACCTCAGTACGACATCAATTTCGTAAAGGACCGCATCATCTCTGTCTTGCGCCAGCAGCACGGCATCACCGACCCGAACAAAGACGACTTCACCGTGCGCACCCAGGCCGACAGCGTCGCGCTCCTCGGCACCGTCACCTCAACCCTCACCATCTTTCTCACTGCCATCGCCGCCATCTCGCTCATCGTGGGCGGCATCGGCATCATGAACATCATGTTCGTCTCCGTGACCGAGCGCACGCGCGAGATCGGTCTTCGGAAAGCGCTCGGCGCGACCGACGGCGAGATCACACAGCAATTCCTCTTCGAGTCCACCATCCTCACCGTCGCGGGCGGCGCGATCGGCATCCTCCTGGGCGCACTCATCGTCACGCTCATCTGGCTCGGCGTGACCCGCTTCACCACCATCGCATGGAGCTTCGACTTCCCGCTTTCCGCCATCCTCATCGCGCTCTTCGTCTCAAGCGCAACCGGCATCGTCTTCGGCCTCTACCCCGCCCGCCAAGCCGCCAAAAAGAGCCCTATCGAAGCTTTGCGGTACGAATAGGTCATACCACAATCTTCTCGGCGTCGTCACTAGAGGATATAGCCGCGCAACGAGGCGCGTTCATTCTCTTGGTGAGTCTGATTCGATTCCAATCTTCATTGATTCAGTCAACTCTTTGACTACTTGCAAGACGCGCAACGTGGCAGGCAAGGCCAGTTCCCTTTCACGCGCTGAAGAATACACCCCGTGGCAACCTCGCTGACTCCCAGAATCTCGCGTCCCGACGCTAAATCCGAGCAAGCCCCGGAGAAATTCGTAGTCTGCTTCAAATCGCGCTCCCTGGTCGGCAATACGTATCACAGAGCCATTAGCGATTCCCGCGAATTTGAGGTATTCGCGCAGACCATTGTCCTTATCGAACCGTTTCAACGAGATGCACACTTTACTATGGTATTGGTATGTTTTTACTCGGCTTGATGTAAGTACCTTGTTAAGCTGGCGTACATGGCGCTTCGCTTTGGCAGGGTCGCCCACATCGACAAGTAAGGAGGTTTGCTTCTCGATAACAAGCGGGTATTTCTTCGTGAGATTTCTAACCACTTGCAGTCGAAACGCACTCGACGGATCGTAGGGGTGCGTGAAAATAGGTTCCGGAGCAAAATCCTCGCCTTTACACGCCACTCGATACGCGTGCGAACCATTCAAAGTTATATAGGCAAAGGCACATAATTCTTTCTTGGAGAAATATCGCGACAGGAGCTCCAAAACGCTTTCGATACTGCGCGCCGTACAAAACACGATTTGCATGCCCAAATCCTGAATACCCGATATTGCACTCCTTATCTCACTCGGCATATGCTCATGCTCATCCACAATCGTCCCGTCAATGTCGAGAGCTATGGCGCGTATGCGCCGGTTCCCGATAATCTCTCTAGGAGTCTTCCGTGTGATCATGACTTGCGTATGGCAGCGATCTCGAGGAGCTTCTGATACAGATCTTTCGTCGCGTGCTCCCATGAAAAATGCTCCTGCGCATACCGACGCGCTTCTCTACCGAACTTACTACGCACTACTCCGTCCTTGTAAAGATATTTGAGGGCAGAGAGCAGTGCGTTTGCATCGCCCGGAGGAACCAGCATGCCGTTCTCACCTGAGTGGATGAACGACTCATTCCCATTACCCGTAGTCGCAACAACGCACGCGCCACACATCATAGCCTCGCAAGCAGTAGTCAGCATTCCTTCCCCCATTATCGATGGAAATACACAGATGTCCGCGTTCTCGTAGAAGTCATATGCATCCATCCTCGTCCCAAGGAAGTGGACGTTCGAAGATGTAACTATCGATTCAAGGTGAGTTCGTTCCGGCCCATCCCCGATGATCCATAGGTGGACGTCGCCGACCTCCTGCACGAAACGCTCGAACGCCTCAATAAGTACACGAACTCCCTTGCGTTCGATAAGTCGGCCGACATATACGATATGGAATCCCCCAGGCACAAAGGGGGACTCTTTTTCTTTTGCATTAGGAGCATCAACACCCTTTTTGAGGACAAATTTTTTGAGGTTCTTGTTATGAGCTAACACAGGCTCCCAATTTGTAAGTACATCGTTACTGTTTGCCAATACAGCATGGCACTGGCGGACAAAGCTTCGATATATGGGAACCTCATCCCGCGGGTACCCTCCCAGATACACTGCATTCGGAATACCGACCGGCTTATAGAGCGCATCCACTATATAGTAGCTCAGCAGGCAGTCATACTTCTTGCCCTGCAGCAACGGGGATACAAGCGCCGAGAAAAGTAACGACTCGCTGTCCCAACGCAAATGGTCTGAGCTCGGCGATTCGTCATAAAAATAGCGATACGCTGCGGGTATTTCGATCTCGTAGAAACGAACTTGCTGCCCGATCCTGGACTTGCACGCCAGATATTCCGGATGAAATGATTCGTGCGGAGGGCGAATCGTGTATACGTCTATATGGAGGCCATAATTTCGGTTCAAATATTCAATATGCCGCAAAGCCGCCTTCTCACTGCCACCAGTGAAGTAAGAGATGCGCGGCTGGAAAATGGCGAGCTTCATACCAATTTCTCTGCTGCGGCCCGTATTTTTGGGCCGTTTTCATTTTTTAGATGTTCAACGTGAGCTACCAGTTCGTCCAGAGATAGAGCCGCGCACTCCTCTATTTCGGACTTAGGAGGCACAACTGGCACGGTGGCAGTCTCAAACAAGTATCGGCGATGTAGAGACTCGGACAGAAGCATTCCTTGCGAATTCAGAACACGCACACGAATAGCACCGAGCGAGTGCAAGGCGCCATCTGAAATCCCCATCTCTTCGAGAATCTCGCGCCGGACGCAAGCTTCACCCCCTTCGCTAAGGCGACAGCCGCCGCCAGGCAACAACCATTTCTTCGATCCTTTCTCCCGCACAGCATAATATTTCCCATCAGCACCACGAACCAGAGCGGCCGCCTGGGTGGTTGGAATATTTGAGATATCAGCAGATACTTCAGGACTATAGAGGAACTGGTGTTGATACGGCACAAGTCCCTCTTGTTCAAACGCATACCGCGCCATGTGAAGCAACTGTCCCGCGTCCTCGCGCGAGGAGAGATACTGTTCTATCTCATCAAGCTTCACCAAATCGCGCGCCAATACTTCTCTAGTCGGAACAAAGGCATGACTCATCTTTTTTATGTGTGCATAGGTGACCGGCAATAGGGATACCGGCGGGAACCTCCCAGGATCGCCTTTTGTTTCCGCACGCACGTAACCAACAAGCGTATGTGCGTGGATCTGGACACCACCTTCTTCTTCCGCCTCACGATCGAGCGCCATAAGATAATCTTCCCCTCCCTCCATCTTCCCGCCGACGATATCCCACCACCCATTCGCCTTTTTGACCAAGAGCAGCCTATGGTCAAGGAACGCGAACGAGAGCGGGGTCGAGATCGGCACGTTGGATGGAAGCTCGGTCGCTTTGACAAACGTGAATGTTGTCATCCCCCCATTTTCATTCCTGCGCATGTAGATACTCATGACAATGTATGTTCTAACGCCTGATGATAGCGCGAGAGATTCTCATTCAACTGCTGTTCCTGCGCCTCGCTCTTTCCTGAACGTGGCGGATGATCGATGTGATACACGCCCGCCTCCAAGAGCGGAATGACGAAGCATCCGCAAGCAATCGCACGGGCACCGAAGTACACATCCTCCATGCCGTACCCTTTAAAGAAGTCTGAGAAACCGCCAACCCTATCGTACACCTCGCGAGACATGCTCATATTGTGACCTACTACGACTGCGGGCAGGTCGTATCCCGCTATTTTCCTCCCATATCCGAGATCTTTATAGGCACGAGTTTCGCTCAGCACTTCAACAAAGGTGTCCTGGGTAATTCGATCGTGCCATACCGACCCCGCTGAGAACATGCGCGCGACACGCTTGTCGTTGTACCGTTCCGGAATGGGAAGACCCTTTTTAATGTTTTGCACATCGGCAGCATCGTTCTCTTTGTCTATGTTCCGCTTCATAGAGACAAATATGCTTTGCGGAAACATCTGTGCGCAAACGGAATGCTCTGCTAGATAATTCTCCGAAAGGAGGATATCCGAGTCGATGAAGATAATCTGCGTTCGTCGACTCAGAGAAACCCCCAGATTGCGCGCAGCGACAAGTCCTTGGTTCGACTCGTTTCTAACAATGCGCGGCGTGAAGGAGAGATCTGCAGTGATGTCGTTGACGCAGTCAGCTATCCGCATAGAACTCCCGTCGTCAACGATAATTACATCCAAGTCTCGCTTTTGCTCCTGACTGAGATCTTGAGATTCAATAGCGAACAGCACTTGTTGAATCGTATCGTTTGAATTGTAGGCTGGTATGACTATCGAGCACGGTTCAAAGAAAGACGAGAGTGATCCGGCACCTGTACGCTCCCCAAATGTCCTGCCGGTTACAGCGCGATATACCCGCTCGTATGATGAATAATCGTTCGACTTCACTTCGAGCAAGTTCTTCACCGTTCTTCCTCCTTGCTCTTTGAAAGGAATCCCATGGAGGTTACCGTATGCAACTATGCGTTCGTGGAGCGAACCTACAGTATTGAACACTCGTTCACGCCTAGTGTTTGCTTCATAGAAATCCTGTACGTCGTCAGTGCTGAGCTCGGCTCCAAGATACTGGTCAGGAATGGCATCGACCTGCCGCGCCACGACAATATCACCAAGCGGCGTACCAATGAATACATCGATGGTAGCATCGCGATCAAGTTGGAAATGCGCCCGAGTCACTTCCTGTCCAACGAACGCTTCTTCAGCTACCATCTCAGTGATGAATTTCAGAAAGGATTTTATATTTCCTTGATCCAGCACGAACGGAGTCCTTTCTTCCAGAAAAAACTGATCGACGGTGGATCGTTCCGCACTTCGAGGGACACTCACAGAGAACGTGCAGGTAGCATTCTCGAAAGTAATTGCATACGTGCGGACATCTTTGTAGAAGTAAATGGCAAGATTAGATGCTACGCGCGGGAGCCCGAAACTGTCTGCGTAGACACGCAGCAATTGATCTGTATAACCTTCTTTCACTTTAAAGATGCGCTTCATGCTCGTTCTGATTTCAAGAAGGCTATTTCCTCGCGAAGAAATGTGACCGCCTTCGGAACATCCATCGAGTTGATGCTGATTGTTGTGTGGATACCCGGCGCATTGGGAAAAGCGCGGCCCTCGGCAACTTCCCTGCGATATTCATCCCAACACAATTTCATGAAATCGCCCGGTTTGTACCCTTCTCGGAAAACATCTCCACGTGTCAGGACGCTATACATGTTTGAAAGAATCGCCATTGTTGCAGAATGCGCGATGAGTACCAGGTTAATCTCCTTCGACTCATCGCGTTCGATACGTTCTAGGAAACCTAGAATTCCCTCGTAATACCGCAAGCTCAAATCTTTATACGACTCCCCCGTCTGCTTAAAGTGTCCTGTCAGTTCCGGATGCAATACTGTCCCAGAATGTACAACAGGGTCACCGAAGTGATAATCTGGATTACGGTACTCTCCGTTCTCAGTGAACGTCTCTCTCCAAAACACCTTCCACGCTGCGTCCAGAAACTGAATTCTCTTCTGCGGCAAAAGGTTCTGAGGAAGAACCGGCTCTCCGTGGTACAGCTCGTCAAAATGGGCATCGGCGACAATCCCGACCCGCAAACCGCTATCGGTATCATGTATGTCATCTCTTATCATTTCTGCCGTACTTCGTGAGCGCTTACGCGAAGAAGTCACTATAACAATCTTAGAGAGTCCTTTTTCTCGTGTGTTTTCAATAATGTTCGAAACAACTTTCCTCACCATCTCGGGAGATTGTTCATCAAGCGGCTTCAACTCTGTATCCAGCCCTTTCGATAAATCCGCCTTATCCTCAAAGTGTCTACCGACAAAATACGCTCTCTCCATGGCTATTAGCGTAACATAAAGTAAAGGGTTGGAAGCGCTATGTCACCGGCAGCTCCACGATGAAGCGTGAGCCTTTGTTTGCGCCGGCGGACTCAGCAAGGATGGTGCCGTGGTGCGTGTCGATGATCTGCTTGGCGATGAAGAGACCGTAGCCGGTGGAGTGCGCATTCACCTTGATAGAGTCTTTGCCGTGGCCACCTTCGGTGAAGAGGCGCGCCTTGTCTTCGTCCGTGATGCCTACGCCCGTGTCGGAGACCGCGAAGACCACGCGCCCTTCCGTGCTCTTCTTGAGCGAGACGGTGACGCTGCCCTGCGGGGTGTAGTTGACGGCGTTCTCGATGAGGTTCCTGAGGACGTGCTCGCCGAGCTGGTCAGCGTCGCCGGTGAGGGTGTAGGGCTCGCCGGCTTTGTCCACCGAAAGCGTGAAGGTGAGGCCTTTGCCCTGCGCCATCTGCTGCGCGCCAGCGAAGGTCTTTTTCACGAGCTCTTCGAAATCGAGCGGTGCCATGTGGTACGACACGTTGCCCTTCTTCAAGTTTGACGCCTGCAAGATGCTCATCACCGAGCGCGCGCCTGCACGCGTCTGCTCGAGCGCTTCCGAAATAAATGGCTTCGCCTCCTCGGGCAGCTCGCCCATGTCCCCCTCCTCAAGCGCCGCAAACACGCCCATGTTCTTTGCCAAATACCCCTTCACCTCATGCCCCACGAAGTGGATGAGCGTCTCCTGGCGGGCGTTGATCTGCTTGAGTTCCTCGGCGAGTTTCTGTATGTGCTCGCGCTGCTCGACCTCGCGATACACACTTCGTACTAGGAGGGCACTGAAGACACTCGTGAGTACGAAGAACACACCATACACCAACCGGAGTATAGAGCTGTCTGCAAGAAGCACGATGATTAGCATGAAGACGACCAGTGTGAAGGCGAACATCTCGGCGATAATCGTCTTCATATTGAACAATTTGTACTTAATTACTGAATATCCGAGCAAAAATGGAAATGCAGCTACGAGAACATTGCCAAACGGAAGAATCGGTATGTCCCACCACAGTGGGAAATTTGTAAGCCCACCCCCGAATCCCAACACTCCACCGAGAATAACGTATAGAATCTGGCCCTTCTTGTCAGAGTCGTCAGTTAGGCGATATGTGCGCACTAAAAGATAGAGGGAATACAGAATTAATCCTATGTAGACATATGAAAAATAGACGTCGTACGCCAAACCGGAGTTTGGCCAGAACAGAAACATCTCCTTGTGCTGCAAACCGGTAATGAATAGCGAGGTATTTACAAGCGGTAAAATGGCAAGCGTCACAACATATGCGCCCGTCAATATGATGCGGTGTATTCTTAATTTTGCCTCGACAAGAATGGTTACCCAGTGATAAAAGAAAATGGGGATGAAAAGTGAGCTCGCTGAGAGCAGCTTAACCCACATGAGCGCCGTAGCATAGTCAGTCGATAGCTGCCATCGCCAATACGCAAACGACCAAACCGCTAGCGCGCTGGTCATCAGAAAAAACACCTGGTTCATCCTGTCACGCCAATTTTTAGAAACCACCAGAACACCGAATGTGATTGAGACGATGCCGTTTACAAGAGCGGAGATAGCAAATAGATTTAGCTCAGTCATTTTTTCGCGATGACCACACAATGAACTTTCAGCGGCTCTACCACTGTCTCGATATCGACAAAGCCGCTACTTTCAAAAAGATTTCTGAAAGACTTCTCGGTCCTATACACCATCTGCGGCCAGCCTGTCTTATGCACGAAAGGCACTTCGGAATTCGGCATAACGTTCGCAGCAATCAATGTACCTTGGGAGGCCATAACGTCACGAGCGACCCCGAGGAGACGCCTCGTACGCTCGTCGTCAAAGTAATCTAGCAAACCCACTATTTCTATGATGTCGAATTTTTTACCGGGCACGAGAACTTGAACATCTCGAGCATTGCCACATACCCAATGGAAACTCGACGACACATCCGCGTCGGTGGCGAGTTTCTCGCCGACATCCAGCGCAGACTGGTCCTTATCCAAAGTGACGACTTCAATCTCATGGGTAATGCCTTCTTTCTTTAAATCGAGAATCATTTGTATGATTGATCTTGACGATCCGCCCGCGATACTCAAGATACGTACTGGTTCTGTACTGCCCTGGCTATTACGCTCTTGAAGCAATGCGCGTACGCTAGAATTGAGCGCGTTCCTCACGATTTTTAATCGATTTCTCAGCGCCTTTGGCTGCGAAACAACATGGTGCCAAAAAGCATCGGCCATGCCACGCATAACTCCCTTTGCAAAAATTCTCCGTTGATAACGCGTATACATAGCCTCGAGTGCATGTGTCGACCCGCCGCGCGCCACCACAGTCGAAGCGTCCCGGCTTGAACGTCGCATCATTTTTTTGATGACGGAACTTGGAAGAGCGTTTAAGAGAGGCACCGTAAAAAGTCTTATTCCCGAGGTAAGCAGGCCATGCTTCTCTAGGTCGCCCGTCGGAACAATGTTCGTAACATTTGAAGTCATATGACTGAGAGCGTATCTTGATTATCCGCTACCAATAATCTAGCACGAAAACATACTGATGCTGACGGATTCAGGTTACTGGCAATGCATATGTCACGTTCTTTTCCAGCATGAAAGCGACATTGGCACGAATGCGTTCAGCATCATCAGCATACCGCTCGACAGTGGTTGCCGAAATCTGGTGCGGATGTATCGGCGCACCGAACTCAAGCGTGACGTGTCGCTTCCGGCTGAAGAAAAGGCGCAGGCTCATTTTATATGCGCCCGTGATGGCCACCGGCACGATCGGCACTCCGGCCTCGCGTGCGAGGTGAATGAAGCCGCCTCGGAAGTCTCTGAGCTCCCCCGTTTTCGTGACGCCGCCCTCGGGGAAAATGCAGAGGCTCTGCCCGTGCTTTAAAAGCCGCAGATGCGCCGCGAGAGACTTGTCATAATCGTGCATCCCGCGCGCAAGCTCGTGCGCTCCCCACGCATTAAAGAATGCTCCCTTGTAGACATGTTTGCGCCAGCGGAATTTCGGGTCATCGAATTCTTTTGCCGGTGCGACGACGTAAAACATCGGCGCGAACCTTCCCATCGGGCGTAGCGCGGCTGTAAGGATGATGGGGTCAAGCTCGCTTGAATGATTCACCGCGAAAATGGCCTGCGAAAGACCTTTTAGATTTTTCCGGCCGCGAACCTCAAAATGAATGAAAAACGCAAACGCGAGACGGGTCGGAAACCACGCAATAGTTTGGAGGAAAAGCGGAACACCTTTGTGCAGGAATGAAATCTTTTTCGCGGGCATGACGATAGCGCTCAGGAACTGAATGCAATTTAATTATTGCACATAATACAGAAATTGCAACCCCTCGCGCGAGAAACCCTTTAGTATTATACCCTCTCGCCATCGCGCAATCCCTCCTCGCTCCGCCCGCTGTGGATTGACCTGCGCCCCACCTCGGTGCTACGCTAGTGAGCACCGGGGATTGCTTCGGCTACCAACCGAAGGCGTGTTTGCGAAAACGCGCGAGAGCCTAATCCGGAGATAACTGCATAAAAGAGCCCGCGCGCGAAGCGCGCGGGAAGCCGGGTGGAACCGCGGTCACATTCCAAGATCGTCCTGGCGAGTGTGCGGGAAACCGTATATTCGCCAGGGCGTTTTTATTTTAAATTAATCCGCATTCTTATGAATCCTCTTGAAGCCAAACGTCATACTCTCGCCCACCTGCTCGCCGCAGCAGTGCTGGAGCGCTACCCGCACGCCAAAGCCACCATCGGCCCGACCGTCGAAAACGGCTTCTACTACGACTTCGATTTCTCCGGCGGTGAGAAGCCTGGCGAGGAGGAACTCGTTGCGCTCGAGAAAGCGATGCGCAAGCTCCTTCCCTCGTGGGAAAAGATGGTCGGCACGGAAGTCCATGAAAAAGACGCGCACGACCATTTCAAAGAGAACCCATTCAAATTGGAGCTCATTGACGATGTGATTGAGAAGGGCGAGCCTGTCACGCTCTACACCGCCGGCGGCTTCACCGACCTTTGCCGAGGCGGACACGCCGAAAAGCCAGCGCATGACATCGCCCCCGACTCCTTTGCGCTCGACCGTATCGCTGGCGCATACTGGCGCGGCG
>JAJYJQ010000017.1 GCA_021789225.1 bacterium
CGCGCGGGCCTTCGGCCCGCGCGCGTTTTGCTTTGCTTTAGTACTCCCGCAGAGAAACCTGCGCGTCGATCTTGAGTGCGAGGTCGAGCACGACCTGCACGACGATGAGGAGCGCCGTACCGCCGACGAGGAACGCCGTGACACCGGTCACACCCTGGATGATGGACGGTGCGACCGCGAGAAGACCGAGGAAGACCGCGCCCGGAAGCGTCACACGGTTCACGACCGCGCCGATGTACTTTTCAGTCTCCTGCCCAGGGCGCACACCCGGAATGAACGCGCCGCTCTTCTGCAGGTCTTCGGCCATGCGGTGCGGGTCGAAGGTGATCGCCGTATAGAAGTACGTAAAGAGGATGACGAGCAGGAAGTAGATTGCGCCGTATTCCCACGGATTCGAAATAAAGGCTGAATACCATGCCGACGCCGCAGCAAGATGCGGCACACCCACCGCCGCAAGCATCGTGAGCCCCATTTGTGGCAAGAGGAGGAGCGAGAGCGCGAAGATGATCGGCACCACGCCTGCCTGCAGGATACGGATCGGGAGGTACGTCGCGGCACCGCCCTGCATCGCCGCGCCGCGGGTCGCGCGTGCATAAGCGATCGGCAGCGAGCGCTCCGCGTCAGAAACCATCACCACCGCATAGGTAACCGCAAGCCCGAGCGCGATGAAACCGAGGTATGCGGGGATATCCGCAGCCGTTGCCGTTACGAGCGATTGCGAAACCGACGACGGCAACCCGGCGACGATACCCGCGAAGATGATGAGCGAGACGCCGTTGCCGATGCCGAACTCCGTGATGAGCTCGCCGATCCACGTGAGCAGGAAGGAGCCTGCTGCCACCAAAGCGACGTTCGCTGCGAAGAGGAGGAGCGGGAGCTGCGGGAGAATGCCCTGATTCTTCAGCAGGACGAGGAAGCCGATGCCCTGCAGTATCGCAAGCGGCACAGCGAGGACGCGGCTCCACTGGATGAATTTCGTGCGACCCGCCTCACCCTCTTCGAAGTACGCTTCTTTCACGCCCGGGAAAACCATCGTCGCGACCTGCATGATGATGGACGCGTTGATGTACGGCGCGACACCGAGCATCACGATGGAAAGGTGTGAGAGACCGCCGCCCGAGAAGATGTTCAGGAGGCCGAGGAACTGGTTGCTCGCGAAGAACGCCGCGAGGCGCGTGTAGTCAACGCCCGGAATCGGGATGACGGCAAGAAAACGGAAAAGCGCGAGCGCCGCAAGAACGACGAACACGCGCTTCCGAATCTCCGGATCAGTGAAGGTAAGTTTGAGCTTCTTGAAAAAAGAGTTAAACATGGGAAACCTCGCCACCCGCTGCTTCGATGGCTTTCGCAGCAGCAGTGGAGACGGCGCACCCTGAAACCGTGAGCTTCTTCGAGAGCGAGCCGGTACCAAGCACCTTTACCCCCTGCGTGGCACGGAGCGTACGGACGAGCCCCTTCTCCATGAGCGCGCGCGGCGTCACCGTATCGCCCGCGGCAAAATGCGCTTCGAGTGCAGTGAGATTGACCGACGCGAACGGCTTGCGGTCGATGCGCACGGTGCGTGCGCGGTTCTTACCATGGCCGCGGCGCTTCGGCAGCTTCTTGATCATGTCGCGAATCTCCGGGCGGATGCGGTGCCCGGCACGCGCCTTCTGCCCTTTCGTGCCGCGACCGCTGGTCTTGCCGCGCTTGCCACCACGACCGACACGACGGACGTTCTTGGCGATGCGGGTGGATGTGAGCGTGTTGAGTTGCATACGAAAAGTGATTACGCGGCTACCGGCGGAGCGGCCTTGGCCTTCGCCTGCTTCGGGGCGAGCTTGGTGAGCGCCGCCACCGTCGCACGTGCGATGGTGAGCTTGTTCTTCGAGCGCGAGAGGATCTTGCCGACGACATCGTTGACACCTGCAAGCTCGAGCACGGTGCGCATCGCGCTGCCGGTCACGATACCGCGGCCAGCCGACGGCACGATCATCACGACGGACGAAGCGTACTTCGCCTCGACCGTGTGCGGGATGGAGTTGCCCTCCGTGCGCACGATCGAGACGAGATGCTTGCGCGCATCGCGAACCGCCTTCTCGACCGCGAGCGCCGTGTCAGCGCCCTTGCCGATACCCACACCCACGCGACCCTTGCGGTCGCCGATCACGACCGTCACGCTGAAGCTGAAGCGGCGACCACCCGCCATGACACGCGCCACGCGGCGCACCTCGAGGGTGACCTGGTCGAACTCCGAGCGCGCGCGCTCGACACGACCGCGCCCTTCGCGCGGCGCGCGGCCGCGACGCTCGCGCACCGACGATGCCGGGCGAGAAGCGCCTGCCGCCATACCGCGTCCGCGCGGTGCCGAGGTGCCTTCGGCAGCTGCCGGAACCTTCTCCATAGTCTCTGTCATCGTGGTAGTCATAGTCATTAAAAGGCGAGGCCTGCGTCGCGAGCTGCGTCAGCGAGCGCCTTCACACGCGCTGCGTACGCGTACCCACCGCGGTCGAACACGGCCGTCGTAACGTTTGCTTTGGCTGCGCGCTCAGCGACTGCCTTCCCCACCGCTGCTGCCTGAGCAAGCTTGGAGCCACCGAATTCGCGACCGTGCGCCGAGACGATCGTGCGGCCCGCAGCATCATCGATGAGCTGCGCCGAAACGAAACGATTCGACTTGTACACCGCCAGGCGCGGGCGCTCAGGAGTACCGATCACACGTGCGCGAACACGTGCGTGGCGGCGCGTCCGGAGTGCTTCTTTAGTTGTTGCGTTCTTTTTCATATACGTTACACAGACTTCTTGCCCTGCTTGCGGCGGATAACTTCGCCTTCGTAGCGAATGCCCTTGCCCAGATACGGCTCAGGCGGCTTGATACCGCGGACGACCGCAGCGAACTGACCGAGAAGGTCCTTATCGGTGCTCTCGAGGCGAATCGTGTTCTTCTCGACCGCTGCGATAACACCCTCCGGAATCGGGAGTGCGACCGGGTGCGAGAAGCCGACCGCGAACACGAGCTCCTTCCCCTTCAGCTCTACGCGGTAGCCGACCCCTTCGAGGATGAGCGCCTTCTTGAACGGTGTCGCAACTCCCGACATCATGTTCTTAAGGTGCGCAGCATACGTGCCCGTGAGCGCCTTGGCGAGCTTGCTGTTGTTCTTTGCCGCGATGGATACTCCCTCAGCGCCGACCGTGATAGCCACCGTCGGGTGGATGGTGCGCGTCAAGGTGCCGAGCGGGCCCTTCACTGAAAGCGTCTGTACATCGGCCGAGACTTCGACCTTAGCGGGAATCGCGATTGGTTTTTTTGCAAAGCGTGACATAGGCGTTTACCAGATTTCAAACATATGCTCACCACCCGCGCGGAGGCGACGTGCTTCCGCATCCGAGAGGATGCCCTTCGGGGTCGAGATGATGCGTGCGCCCGTACCGCCAGCGACCGTGTGCGCCTCGCGGTGCGAGACATAGAGACGACGACCCGGCTTGCTGATGCGCTTCACATCGCGGATGCGCGGTGTGCCCTTCTCGTCGTACGCGAGCGCGACCTTGAGCGTGCGGCCCTGCTTCTCGACCTCGCCGACAAACCCGAGCTCGCGAAGCTTCTTCGCGATCGCCTCAAGGTGAGCCGAATACGGTACCTCGACCGACGCGTGCTTCACGGCACTTGCGTTCTTGAGGCGGATTATGAAATCACCGACGCGGTCGCTTACCATGATGCTTTTTTGACGCCCGGGATCTTCCCCTCACGAGCGAGTTCGCGGAAGGAGATGCGCGAGAGACCGAATGCGCGCATGTAGGCGTGCGGACGGCCTGTAACCATGCAGCGGTTTTTGCCGCGCACAGGCGAGGAATTCTTCGGGAGCTTCTGCAGCCCCTCCCAGTCACCGGCAGCCTTCAAGGCCGCACGCTTCGCTGCGTACTTTGCCGCGAGCTTCGCTCGCTTTTCATTTCGTGCCAGTTGGGAAGTTTTTGCCATAAAGAAAAAGACGCAAGTGCGTCACCTATGCATCCTATCAGCGTTTAGACGCCCCGTCAACGCGAAACGGCATGCCGATGTGGCGCAGGAACGCCTCGGCCTCCGCGCGGTTCTTGGCGGTGGTGGTAATGGTAATCGCGAGCCCGAAGACGTCCTTCAGATCTTCGTCGGCGACCTCCGGGAAGATGGTGTGCTCACGGATACCCAGGGTCATATTACCCATGGTATCGATTGCCGTGGCCGGAAGGCCGCGGAAGTCGCGCGTGCGCGGCAGCGCGATGTGGATGAGCTTGTCGAGAAAATCGAACATGCGTGCACCACGCAGCGTCACCTGGAGACCCACTGGGTCGCCCTCACGCACCTTGAAGGATGCGATGGACTGTTTCGCGGCACGCGTTGAGGGCTTCTGGCCAGTGATCTTTGCGAGACGATCGGCTATGAGCTCGACCTGCTTCGAGTCGCGCTTCTTGCCGGTCCCGGAGGAGACCACGACCTTCTCGATACGCGGCGCCGCCATCCGGCTCGTGTAGCCAAAGTTCTCGGAAAGCGCCTCGAAGGCAGTCTGCTGTCGTTCTTTAGTAAGCATCATACGTCAAATCATTAGGAGACCTTCTTAACGTTCGAGACGTGAATCGGCATCGGGCGCTCGACGATGCGACCGACCTCGCCATGGCGACGGCCACGCGTGTGGCGCTTTGCCACCGCAACACCCTCGACCACCACGCGCTCCTCGCGCGGGAGGGCGCGCACCACCGTGCCGGTCTTGCCCTTATCCTTGCCGGCGATGATCTGTACTTTGTCGTTTTTCTTGATTTTCATACGCAAAATTTATACGACCTCCGGTGCTGCCGAAGCGATCGACTGCCAGCCCATCTCAGTGAGCTCGCGCGGGACCGGCCCGAAGATACGGTTGCCCTTCGGCGCCATCTCCTTACCGCGCTTCTCGATGAGCACGATCGCGTTGTCATCGAAGGCGATGTACGAGCCATCCTTGCGGCGCATCGGCTTCTTGGTGCGCACGACCACGGCGCGCAGAACATCCTTCTTCTTCACGCTCTTGCGCGGCTCGGCCGTCTGGATCGACACGACCACCGTGTCGCCGACATGTGCATAGCGGCGGTTATGGCCGCCGAGCACCTTGAAGACGCGGGCAATCTTGCCTCCGGAGTTATCGGTGATGCTGACGATGGTCTGTGGTTGAATCATACTTATTTGGAAAGCGCGAAGCGCTTGAGCTTGGACACCGGCCGGCACGCCACGATCGTGACCACCTGCCCCACCTGCGCGGTGTTGCCCGGATCATGGACGAGGTACTTCTTCGTGCGCGTCTGGTACTTCTTGTACTTCGGATGCTTCACGTAGCGCGAGACAGCGACCACGGCCGTGTCCTTCGTCGCCGTCTTTACGACGGTTCCGCGGAAAGTCTGAGGTTTTTTCTGTTCGGTGTTCATGGTGATTATTTGGCTGCGCGGGCGGAAAACTCCGTCATGATACGCGCGATTTCCTTGCGGAGCTTCTTCGGCTCGTTCGTGTCTTTCGGGCGCGAACCCGCAGCGACGAAGCGCAGCACCCGCAGTTCCTCGCGCTTGTCCGAGAGGAGCTTTGCGAGCTCCGCATTCGTCTTGTCTGTGTAGGTTGTGGCGTTCTTGGTCATAAGCATTAGCGAGCGACGATCGTCGTCTTCATCGGGAGCTTGCATCCTGCGCGGCGAAGCGCATCGCGCGCAACCGCATCAGCAATACCGTCGATCTCGAAAAGCACGCGGCCCGGGCGCACTTCAAAGACGAAGTGCTTCGGGTCACCCTTACCCTTACCCATGCCGACCTCAGCCGGCTTCGCGGTGATCGGACGGTCCGGGAAGACGCGAATCCAGACCTTACCACCTTTTCCGGTCGCGCGCGAGAGGATCTTACGTGCCGACTCGATCTGGTTGCTCGTGAGACGTGCCGGCGTTGTTGCCTTGAGGCCGTAGTTGCCGAACGAGAGCGTGATGCCACGCGTCTCCGGGCGCGCAAGCTGCGCCGGACTCTTGCGCATGGTCTGCCACTTTCGGTGTTTTACTTTTTTCGGAAACAGCATACGAAAATATATTACGCAGCGCGATGGGCGTTCGTGTCTGCCGCGTGCTGGTCGCCACGGTAGATCCACACCTTGATACCGATAACACCGTACGGGAGGTACGCCTTCTCATGTGCGAAGTCGATATCTGCGCGGAAGGTCTGGAGCGGGATGCGACCTTTTTTGATCGTCTCACTGCGTGACATTTCAGCGCCACCGAGGCGACCACCCACCGAGATGCGCACACCCGCTACCTCGCGCACTGCCATCACCTTCTCTGCTGTCTGCTTGAGGACGCGGCGGAAGGGCATGCGCTTCTCGAGACCCTCAGCGACCATGTAGGCAACGACTGCCGCATCGGTTTCCGGCTGGCGGATTTCCGTGATGTCGAGCTTGATCGTGCGGTTGTGGCTCGGCGCTGCCTCGCGCACGACGCGTGCAATCTCGTTGCGGAGCTTCGTGGCGTTTTCGCCAGAGCGACCGATCACGAGACCCGGACGTGCCGTGTGCACAAAAATGCGCAGCTCGGTCGCCGTGCGCTCGATCTCGATGCCGCTCGTGTGCGTGCCGCGAAGGCGCTTCGTGAGGAAGGTGCGGATCGCCGCGTCAACCTTAAGGTTCTCGCGGTACTGCTTCTTGTCGAGCGCGAACCAGCGGCTCTTCCAATCGCGGATGATGCCGAGGCGGTGTGCGTAAGGATGGACAATGTGGGTCATAGTACGAAAATTTATGCCTTCTCTTCGGTAAGGGTGACCACCATGCGGCTCTTGCGGTGGCGGATCGTTGCACCACGACCGAAGGCACGTGCGCGGAAGCGCTTCAACATGCCGGCGCTATCGACGGTGATGTTTGCGATGCGCAGGTTCTCTGCCTTCGCACCACCCTGCACCGCGTTTGCCGTCGCACTCTTGATGAGCTTTGCAACCGGAAGCGAGGCGCGCTTGTTGAGGAACGTGAGCTCCGCGAGCGCGGCCGCGACCTTCTTCCCCTTCACGAGGTCCGTGACGAGGCGTACTTTGCGCGGCGACTGATCGTATCCGATGAGCTCAGCTTTCATAGACTATTTCTTCTTAGCGGCAGGAGACTCCTTGGCGGCCTTCGCTGCGGCGATTTCTGCCTGCTGGCGCTTCTGCTCGAGCTCCTTCTGCATCTTACCGCCGTGGCGGACGAACTTCTTCGTCGGCGAGAACTCGCCCAAGTAGTGGCCGACCATATCCTCGGTCACGAGGACCTCCACGTGCTGTTTGCCGTTGTGCACCCCGAAGGTGAAACCAACCATTTCCGGGGCAATCTGGCTGTTGCGGGCCCATGTCTTGATAACCGAAAGCTCCGCCGGCTTCTTTCCGGCGATCTTCTTCATAAGCTTCTGGTCCACATACGGACCCTTCTTAAGCGATCGAGACATAGCGAAATTAAAACCCGCAAGGCGGGATAGAGCTAAGATACAGGAAACCATCAAAAGAGTCAACACAAACGCACGCACGAGTATGGCGCGAGGTTCGCTCCTGGGCCAGAAAAGCTATTGTGGTTGCTGGTGAGCAAGCCCCGACAGCTCCATTATCCCATCTGCCACTTCACCAATATCCCCTTCTGTATTAATGGGAATAGCACCGTGTGAAAGAACTATTGGCTCAAACTCCTTCTGCCATTCAATCACCTCATCCTGCTCTTCCTTTGTCTTTCCAAATCCGGATTTGTTTGTCCGCGTCTTCATGCGGTGGATGAGGGTCTGAGAATCACATTGCAAAAGAATCACTTTATCAAAGAGCGAAAAACACTCTATTTGATTTCCTCCCGCTGTCCCAGCCACGACAATGTCACTGTGCTGCTGCAGCAGCTCTTCCAGCCGATCAATGTCAAAGAAGCGGTCTACGGTATTGAACCACTCTCGGGGTCGGCCCGGCGTGTACGTGACCCGTTTTTTCGTTTTCTTGTCCTGCCAGAATACGAGGTCGGTACCGTGAAGGTCTATTGCCATCAGACCTCTTTCTTTAAGCGCTTTTATTATTGTTGATTTTCCGGTGGCAGCAACACCCGTAATTAATACCCTCATGGATATGAAAATCCTAGCATACTGCAAAACCCGCGGCGGACGAAGGCCGCCGCGGGTTTTGCGTTGCGTTGTATGGAGATTAGCGGCGCTTGCCGACCTTGCGGCGCGAGACGATGAAGACGTTGGAGTACTTCTTCGGCGTGCGCGTCTTCTGGCCCTTGCCCGAAGGCTTGCCCCAGAGGGTCTTTGCGCGGCGCAGACCCCTGCCCTGGCGGCCTTCACCACCACCATGCGGGTGGTCGACCGGGTTCATCACCGAGCCACGCACCGTCGGGCGCTTGCCCATCCAGCGTGCGCGACCTGCCTTGCCGATCTTCACGAGACTGTGCTCCTCGTTGCCCACCGCACCCACGGAAGCGAAGCAGAGGTCGGAAACCTTGCGCACCTCGGTCGAAGGGAGCTTGATCTGCGCATAGCCAGCGTCATGGGCGATAACCTGCGCGTAGCTGCCTGCCGAGCGCACGAGGTTTGCACCCGCACCGGGTTTGAGCTCGATGTTGTACACAAAAGTACCCACCGGAATCTTTCCGAGCGGAAGGCGGTTACCCGACTTCACCGGCGCGTCCTCCGCGACGATGAACGAGTCGCCCACCTTCATGTCCTTCGGCGCGAGCACGTAGCGCTTCTCGCCGTCAGCATAGACCGCGAGCGCGATGTTTGCCGAGCGGTACGGATCGTACTCGACCGTCGTGAGCTTTGCCGGGACACCCTTCTTATCGTACGTGAAATCGATATCGCGCAAGCGGCGCTTATGCCCGCCGCCCTGGTGGCGCGTCGTGATGCGGCCGAAGCCGTTGCGGCCAGCCTGACGCTTCTTGCTCGCGAGCAAGCTCTTGGTCGGCTTGGCGCCCGAAAGATTCTTTCGGTACGGCAGCGTCGACATGTTGCGACGGCTCTTGGTTGTTGGTCGGTAGGTCTTCATAAATACAAAGGTTACGCGAACGTGATGGTGTCACCTTCGTGGAGGTACACGTAGGCCTTGCGGCGGCGCGGACGGATAGCGGCGCCAGCACGCGTGCGGCTCGAGACGCGCGCACCCGGCAGATTCACCACGTGCACTTTGCGCGGAACGACGTTATACACCGTCTCCACAGCGCGTGCCACATCTATCTTCGTTGCCTCGCGCGGAATGGCGAAGACGTAGACGCCCTTCTCGGTGCCGATGAGCGCCTTCTCGGAAATCCACGGTGCCGTGAGCGCCATAGCAGCGCGACCACGCACAGCAGTCGTCGCCTCGCGCGCCTTCTTTGCCGGAGCCTTTTGGGCAGCCGGCTTCTTTGCCTTCGCGGTCTTCTTCTTCGTGTCTTTAGTAAAGAGTGCCATAGGTCAGATGATGATTATGCGCGCTTTGCGCGAGTTGCACGAGCACCAAGCGTCTCAAGCGCCTCCGAAGGCTTCTCGATGACGAGATAGCGGTAGCCGAGAATGTCGACCGGGTTCAAGTTGCGCACTTCCTCAGTGAGGAGGTTGCCAAAGTTGCTGAAGCTCTTCTCGACTTCCATGCTCTTGCCGGAAAGTGCGATGAGTGCCGCGCGAGTCTTGCGCTCAGCAAGCATCGGCGTGCCAGCTGCTTTTGCGATTGCGGTGAGCGCTGCCTTTGCGTCCTTGGTCTTCGGCGCGTCAAACGAGAGCGCGTCCACAAAGACCACTTCACCATCCGCAAACTTCTTCGAGAGCACCGAGGCAAGCGCGCCCATGCGCATCTTGCGGTTGATCTTCTGCGCGTAGTCGCGCTCCGGACGCGGACCGTGCGTCGTACCACCACCGCGCCAGATCGGCGAGCGGCGTGAACCATGACGTGCGCGGCCGGTGCCCTTCTGCTTCCACGGCTTCTTGCCGCCACCACGCACTTCACCGCGGTCTTTCGTGCTCGCGACCGTCGGGCGTGCGTTTGCCTGCATCGCGGTCACGACCTGATGCACGAGGTCTGCCTTCCACGGGGCGCCGAAGAGCGTCGCCGGGAGCGAAACGGTACCTGCCTCCTTGCCGGCCATCGTGTACACCGGTGCCGAGAGCTCTGCGGATGCTGTCGTCGTTTTCTTCGTGGTTGTTTTCGTAGTTGCCATATGCAAATTGGTTAGGCGGCGACAATCTCGACCAGCGAGCCGCGTGCGCCCGGCACGGCGCCCGAGATGATGATCTCACCTGCCTTCGGGTCAACGGCGAGAACCTTGAGACCCTTCACCGTCACGCGCGTGTTGCCCATGCGGCCGGCCATGCGCATGCCCTTGGCGACGCGACCGCCGGCGCGGCCACCCGAGCCACCGATCGAACCCGGCTCGCGCTCGGAGTGCTTCTGACCGTGCGTGCGGCGACCGCCATGGAAGCCATGGCGCTTCACGACACCCGCGAAACCGCGACCCTTCATCGTGCCCGAGACCTGCACCTTGTCGCCCGCAGCGAAGCTGTCGAGAGCGATTTCCGTGCCGACGGCGTAGTCAGCCGGATTTTCCACGCGAAATTCCTTCAAGACTTTGAAAGCCTTGTCTTTGAGGTGACCGCGCACTGCCTTGGTGAGGCGCTCGACCTTCTGGTCGTCGAAACCGACCTGCACCGAAGCATAGCCATCGGTTTCTGGGGACTTCACCTGCGTCACGGTCACCGGACCGGCCTTCAGGACGGTGCCAGCGAGCGCGCGACCTTCTTCGGTGAAGATCTGCGTCATGCGGTCTTTACGGGCGAGAATGAATTTCATGAGTTAAAGCAAAACGCGCAGTGGCCTATCGCGCTGCGCGATGTGCCATTGGTCCGTATCGCAGCCGCTAAAACAGCCAGATACGTACATAGCGTTATGCGGAGCACTCTACACGATTTGAGGGAAATATGCAAATGCACCTCGAAATCACGAGTTAGTTCTTATAGCAGTAATGCACTAGGTTGTAAGCACCATAAGCGACTGCTGGAACGATGGTGTAACCGGAGGGGCATGCGCATTTGTTTGTAGAGTAGCTACTAGGATTACTGCAAAAAGCAGGCGCCAGGGCTGAGTCACAGTGCGTTGCTCCGTCGAAAGGAGATGCACTGGTGTAGTCGTGGCAATAGCCATAGAGCCCGGTTGATACCGGTGTATTTGCCGTAGTTCCACCCATCTGGCTCATCCATTTCCCTGTGGAATAGAGATACACGTCATTGGTATAGGAATTCCCGCCTACGTAGCTGTTTCCATTGCTGTATACGCCCCAGCTTGAGCTTGGGTAGTCTAGATAGGTGTAATAGCCGGAGGTGTTTTTTGAAAATGAACCTCCGGTTCCATAGAAGTATCCACCGTAGCCACTGTAGTTGAGCAATCCATAGCTGCCCGAATCACTGTAAGCCTGCTATAGCCATTGTGAACGTTCAGATTCCCTGGCTTCGTCTCGGCAGTACCGCTTGTGGTGAGCGGTGCGTACGCGTTGCCGGCTGGCGGCGCAGAAGATGGCTCGGTGAAGGCAGCGAGGCTCTGGAGGGAGACGGAGAGTGCGAAGACTGCGAGGAGGAGGGCGAGTTGGAAGAGGGTGCGGCGGGACATGAGTAGTAATTAATTAGGCTATGGCTTCATTCTAGCGCATTGAACGGTCGTACGGTTCGTTCGTGTGGATAAGCATACAAAACACCGCGCCGCCCTTGCGGGCGGCGCGGTGTTTTGTGCGATGTCGCGCGAGGCGCTACACCATCTTCACGTCAATCGTGACCCCTGAGGGGAGATTGAGATTCGTGAGAGCTTCGACAACCTTCGGCGAGGGCGAGAGGATGTCGATAAGGCGCTTGTGGATGCGCATCTCGAACTGTTCACGGGCGTTCTTATGCACGAACGTCGAACGGTTCACCGTCCAGCGCTTGAGCTCCGTCGGAAGCGGCACGGGGCCGACAACCTTCGCGTCAAAACGCTGTGCAGTGTCCATGATCTGCTTCACCGAGAGGTCGAGCACTTTGTGCTCGTAGGCGCGGACTCGGATGCGCAGCTTCGGCTCGTGCGCGGCCGCAGCTGGCGCGGAGGCGCCCTTTGCACTCTTCTCTTTTGCGGCCGTTGCCATAGTGATCCAGTGTGAAGGAGCGCGCTAGGCGTTTATCTTCGTGACGACGCCGGCACCAACCGTCTTGCCGCCTTCGCGGATAGCGAAGTGCTGCTGGTCTTCGAGTGCAACCGGAGCGACGAGCTTCACCTTGAAGGTGACGGTGTCGCCCGGCATGACCATTTCCTTGCCCTCCGGAAGCGTCACCTCACCGGTCACGTCCGTGGTGCGGATGTAGAACTGCGGCTTGTAGCCCGAGAAGAACGGCGTGTGACGGCCACCTTCGTCCTTGCCGAGGATGTACACCTCTGCTTCGAAGTCCGTGTGCGGGGTCACCGAACCCGTCTTCGAGAGGACCTGGCCGCGGTGCACGTCTTCCTTCTTCGTACCGCGAAGGAGGATACCTGCGTTGTCGCCAGCCTGACCGCTCTGGAGCTGCTTGTTGAACATCTCGATACCGGTGACGGTCGTCTTGGTCGTGTCCTTGATACCCACGATCTCGACTTCTTCACCGACCTTGATCTGACCGCGCTCGATACGACCGGTCACGACGGTGCCGCGACCTTCGATCGAGAAGATGTCTTCGATCGGCATCAGGAACGGCTTGTCGAGGTCACGCTGCGGCTGCGGGAAGTACTCGTCCATCGTGTCGACGAGCGTCTTCACCTTCTGTGCCCACTCATCGTCTGCCGAGGTCGCCTCGAGCGCCTTGAGTGCGGAACCGCGGATGAACGGAGAGTCCGTGAAGCCCTGCTTCGCGAGGAGCTCTTTGATCTCCTCTTCCACGAGGTCGATCATGTCTGCGTCATCGACCATATCGGTCTTGTTGAGGAAGACGATGATCTTCGGCACGCCCACCTGCTTTGCGAGGAGGATGTGCTCGCGGGTCTGCGGCATGGCGCCGTCGGTTGCGGCGACCACGAGGACTGCGCCGTCCATCTGCGCCGCGCCGGTGATCATGTTCTTGATGTAGTCGGCGTGGCCCGGAGCGTCGATGTGCGCGTAGTGGCGCTTCGGCGTCTCGTATTCCGAGTGGTGAAGCGCGATAGTAATGCCGCGCGCCTTCTCTTCCGGCGCGTTGTCAATGTTCTCAACTTTCTCCACGCGAGCCTTGTAGCCGGCTCCCTCGTTGAGCTTGAGGACATTGAGGATAGAAGCCGTGAGCGTGGTCTTGCCATGGTCGACGTGACCGATGGTACCCACGTTCATGTGCGGCTTGCTGCGATCAAATTCTGCTGCCATAGGGGTCTGGTAAGTGATGATAAAGACCGAATAATCGTATAACGCGCCGCGCCTCGCGCCGACGGAAGCACCGTCGCGTCTACCCGCGAAACTGAAAAGAGCCGCGAGTAAACGATTGCGTCATTGGAAAGACTACCCGACCCGTGGAGAAAGGTCAAGAAAATGGAGGCTCGCCTTGTGTACATTACGAACCCCATGTATCGGCGAATTCTTCCGCCGAGAGTCGGATGTCGCGCAGAATGCCATGCAGTGTGCCAATCTTTAACTGATTGTTCCCATGTATCGGCACCGATGTGCGTACGTGGCCGTTCCGGAGTATGTGATGGCTGCCATGTACGCGGACAAGCGTGAAGCCGCGCGATTCCAGGAACGCAAGCATCTCTTTACCGGTCGGGCGCGGTAGTTTAGGCACAGGAGAACTCCTCCAGGCTCATCGGGAGCGTTCGAAGGGCGGGACGGGAAATGCGCGCAAGCGCATCTTTGATGCCGAAAGCCGCAACATACGCCTGCACCGCCTCCTTGAGGTCGGCGATGGCCGAATCTTCCGTTTCTCCTTCGCCATATACCGGGATGCCGGGAATCTGCGCGGTGAAGCCACCGATTTCCTCGTCTGGGATCAATTCGATACTGATCTTTTCCATGGCACTAGTATACCATAATGGCCTTTCTAAAGGCTTCGAGGGTTCGCGCAACGGTACGATAAACGCAAATGGGCGAGCCTAGCAGGCTCGCCCATCCTTCTTTGCCCGTGAGAGTAATTACTTGCGGGCAGCGATGATGGTCTGCGCCACGTTCGTCGGCACGGTCTCGTAGTGGTCGAACTCCATGGTCATGGAGCCACGGCCTTCCGTCATCGAGCGGAGCGTCGTGGTGTAGCCGAACATTTCGGCGAGCGGCACCTTGGCGTGAATCGCCTTGTTCATGCCGCGATCCTCCATACCTTCGATAGAACCGCGCTTGCCCGAGAGATTGCCGGTGATATCGCCCATGAACTGCTCCGGTACGATCACCTCCACCTTCATGACCGGCTCAAGCAGGACCGGCTTTGCCTTCTGCACTGCCTCCTGGAAGGCCTGTGAAGCCGCAATCTTGAAGGCGATTTCAGACGAGTCGACTTCGTGGAACGAACCGTCGTAGAGCTCGACCGAGACATCGACAATCGGGTAGCCAGCGAGCACGCCACGGTCCATAGCCTCGCGGATACCCTTCTCCACTGCCGGGATGTATTCCTGCGGGATGACACCGCCCTTGATGCTGTTGATGAATTCGAAGTGGTCCTCGCGCTTGGTATTGTTCGGGATCTTCGCACCCTCCTCGAGCGCTTCGAGCGGCTTCATGCGGATCTTCACATGGCCGTACTGACCGCGACCGCCCGTCTGCTTGATGTACTTGTTTTCCACCTCGGCCGTACCCTTGATAGCCTCGCGGTACGCCACCTGCGGCTTGCCCACGTTCGCCTCAACGTTGAACTCGCGCTTCATACGGTCGACGAGAATGTCGAGGTGCAGCTCGCCCATGCCCGAGATGATGGTCTCCATCGTCTCTTCGTCGGTCGAGACGCGGAAGGTCGGGTCTTCATCTGCAAGCTTGCGGAGCGCCACACCGAGTTTCTCCTGGTCAGCTTTGGTTTTCGGCTCGATGCGGAGCGACACGACCGGCTCCGGGAAGACGATCTCTTCGAGGATGATGGGGTGCGCTTCGTCGCAGAGCGTGTGTGAGGTCTTCGTATCCTTGAGGCCGACGGCTGCGGCGATTTCACCCGTGAAGACCTTCTTCACTTCCTCGCGCTTGTCAGCCTGGAGGCGCACGATGCGGCCCACGCGCTCTTTCGTGCCCGTGGTCGAGTTGTACACATACGAGCCCGCTTCGAGCGTGCCTGCGTACACGCGGAAGAAGGTGAGCGCACCGACGAACGGGTCGGTCTGGATCTTGAACGCGAGCGCCGTGAACGGCTCGTCATCAGACGGCTTGCGCTCGATTTCGGCGCCCGTCTTCGGGTCGGTACCTTTGACCGCCGGGAGGTCGATCGGCGATGGGAGGTATTCCACCACGGCATCGAGCACTGGCTGAACGCCCTTGTTCTTCAACGCGGAACCCGTGAATACCGGGAAGACTGCGTTTGCGATCACCGCCTTGCGGAGCGTTTTCTTAAGGTCCTCGATTGACGGCTCGTTGCCCTCGAGATAGGCGCTCATGAGGTTTTCGTCTTGCTCGACGATGCGCTCCACGAGCTCGGCGCGATACGTTTCCACGTCGGCCTTGAGATTTTCCGGCACGTCGCCAAACGTAACCTCTTCGCCCATGTTGCCCGAGAAGTGGTATGCCTTTCGGGTGAGCAAATCGACAACGCCTTCGTGTGCGCCTTCCTCACCGATCGGGATCTGCATGCGTACGGCTTTCTTCGAAAGACGATCGAGCACGCTCGCATACGAACGATCGAAGGAGGCACCGGTGCGGTCGAGCTTGTTGATGAAAATGAGGCGCGGCACGTTCGCATCATCGGCATAGCGCCAGTTGGTCTCAGTCTGCGGCTCCACGCCCGAGACACCGTCGAGTACGACGACTGCGCCGTCCAAGACGCGCATCGAGCGCTGCACCTCAGCGGTGAAGTCGATGTGTCCCGGCGTATCGATGATGTTGAAGCGGAACTTCTTGGAGGCATCCTTCTTGTCTGCTTCGCTCGTGAGGCTCCAGAAGCAGGTGATGGCGGCGGAGGTGATGGTGATGCCGCGCTCACGCTCTTGCTCCATCCAGTCGGTCGTCGTCTCGCCTTCGTGCACCTCACCGATCTTGTGCTGGGAACCGGTGTAGAAGAGAACGCGTTCAGACGTGGTCGTCTTGCCCGCGTCGATGTGAGCGATGATGCCGAAGTTTCGTACTTTCTCAAGCGGATAATCTCTATTCATAAGGATTGATTAATAAAAATAAAAGCCGCGTTTGCGTTCTCCGTAGAATAGCCCAAAACGCGCAAAATGCAAAACCTGGCAGGCGAGGCATTCGCCACTGCGCGCTCAATAATTGTCACCCGATTATTCCTCGGAGAGGTCGAGGAGCGTCAAATTGCCGGCAAGAATTCTTTGGAAACGCGCTTGTCTTTCTGTCTCCGTAAAAGCGTTGGCCCACGCCCAGGCCTCTTTGTATTTGGGGGCGAGCGCATTGTCGCGGGCGATGGTTTGCGCGAGATATTCCTTTCCGTAGAGCGCCCCAAGCACGTCGCCGAGTATGAGGAAAAGATATTTGTGATGGCCGAGGCTGGAAACGGTTCCCATCCCGGGCACCCTCTTGTACAGGAGGCGGTGCCCGAGCTCGTGCACCAACGTGACACGCTTGTCTGCACTTGAGAGCGAGTAGCGAAGAAAAAGCGGGTGAGAGTGGCTAATACCATCCCCGACGACCGCATTGATGACTGTCTCTCTGAATTGCAGCCCAGCGTGGCTCTCAAGCGCGCGGATTATTCTCTCGCCGTCCTCGTTCCAGATGCGCTCATATTCCGAAACAGAAGGCGCGAAATCCTCGAGGTCTGACTCGGGATAGAAATTGATAGCGAGCGGCATGAGCCTCAGTATACCGCAGCAAAGTAGGGAGCTGGTGTGACTATTTAATAACCCGCAATAAGATTGTCCTAACGATACACGTCTCGCCGGTGTCCTACCGCTTCGATCGTGATGCGGTCTGAATGTACCGAGTAAATCGCTCGATAGTCGCCGACACGGAGCTTGTATAAGTCACGCAAATCGCGGTGCAGCCGCTCGGGTACGATGGTTTCAAAATTGTCGCCGAGCCAGAGTACCTTCTCAACGACTCGTTTCGCGATGACGCGATCGAGTGCGTCGAGGTCTTGTAGAGCGGATTCGCTCCACTTAACGGATGCCATATTTCCTCGCGACGGTTGCCATCGGCACGAATTTTTGGTCTATCTTCAAACGCTTGCGCAACGTTGCGGCGAAACTTTTTTTGAGCTCACGATTGGCATCGGGATCGCCCAAGAACTCGAGCAGTTTCTGCTCGACGATGTGTTCGATTTTCTTATTGAGCTGGGCTGCGGTCATGTAGCGCATAGTATCACAGTCATGCCCGGGCGTACCGCCCCATGAGCTCGGCGGTGGCGAGGACGTGCCCTTTCATGGCGTCGAGCACATCATCTTTGGACGCGCCTTCCGTGAGCGCGAGCTCGATATCGAGCGCATAGAGGCGCAAAAAGTAGCGGTGTTCTTTCGGCTCCATATCAGAAGGCGGGCACGGGCCGGTGTAGCCACTTTTCCCAGAGCTGTTGGCGCCCGGCGTCCCTGGGAGCATGTCTTCGGCCACTTCTGTGGTATCTGCGGGGATGTTGAACATCACCCAGTGGTCGAATATGCCGCCCGGGCGCACTTCTTCCGGCACGTCCGGATCCTCCATGATAAGTGCGAACGAAGCGGTATCTGGAGGAGCATCCGCGATAGAAAGCGGCGGCGAGATGTTCTCGCCATCGCACGTGTACTTCGCGGGGATGTGCTCCCCTTCCGCAAACGCGATGCTGGTGAGCGTAAGATCCATACGCATACACTATAGCAAGCGGTATGAAACAAAAATGACGG
>JAJYJQ010000018.1 GCA_021789225.1 bacterium
TTATATAATGTCGCACGTCGCGCCGCCTGCGCACGCGAGCTCTTTCTTCATCTCCGTCTCGTCCTGCTTCTCGTAGAGGAAGATCTTCGCGTAGTCGAGCTTCGGGAATTTGCGCACAAGCTCCTCATAGCGCTCTTTCGAGATCGCCTCGTAGGGCTCGAGTCGGTACACGCGGTCGACGCGCGGGAGGAACGAGAGGCCACCGACGATCTCCCAGTTCTCATACACCCAGTTCGCAACCTTGATCCACTCGTCGTCACCCACTGAGATGGTCACCGAAGGATTATGTGTCGTGTAGTTTTGCTTCACGAGCTTCCAGTGCTCGAGCTGGTCGATCGCCGAGAGGTCATCCTTCACGATCGCGCCCTCCGGCGCCGCGACCGGGAACTCAAGCACATACGTGTTCGCATCCTCCATCGTCTGCCCCACCTCCGGGTGATACGGCACGCCCTGGTCCTTGAGCATCTTAAAGAGCGCATCAGTCGCGCTGATACGGATACGACGGATGTAGTAGGCAGAATAGCGCGGATGCATACCACTTGAGACGTCGAAGGTCTGTGACACTGTGCCCGAAGGCTTCACCGAGGTCGTCGAGGTTGACGCTGGAATACCGAAGCGCTTCGCGTACTTCTTATTCACCTTGACCGTCTCGTCGCGCAGCGCCTGGAGCGTCTTTGCGTCGCGCACCGCCTCGCTGTCCCAATGACCGGTGATCGATACGCCGAGCAAGCGCTCCGCTTCGCAATTTTTCTTCCACTCTTTCGAGAGATAATTGAAATTCGTGAGCGTGGATTGGTACGTGCCGAGGATCGTCGCGAGACGTATCTTCTTCATGAGCGACTCTTTCGTATCGTCGGCGCGCGCAATGACCTCCGAAAGATTACAGAACTGCTTCGACTTCAAGATAACCTCGCCGCACGGGTTCGTGCCGGCCTGTCCGACGACGCGGCCATTCTTGATGTAACCGGTCGCTTCCCATTCTTTAACGCGCCGTTCCGGAATCTGGCTCACCAAGCTGCCGCGATTGAAGATGCCTCGCTCGCCCGCACCACTCTTCATGAGCGCAATCCACTCGTCCATGAATGCTTCGTTGCTCGGCTTTTCCGGGTACACGGCAGAGTTGTTCGCCATCATGCGGTGCGGGTCGGTCGTATAGAATGTGCCCTTCTTCGCGTCACGCATCGCCTCGTCGTCGAGGTCGGAGAGCGAGATCATCGCGCTCCGGCGCGTACCGCCTGCGACCACGCACTCGCCGATCTTGCAGACCATGTCATGCACGTCGATGTTCCTGAGACGACGACCCTGGTGCGAGAGGATGCGCTCGCGCGCAAAGGAAAGCAGCGCGCGCAGAGGCTCAGGACCTGAGGATTTGCCACCCATCGTCTTCAGGCGTGACCCGACCGGCCGTATTTGCGAGAAGTCGAAGTCGACATCCTTGCCGGCATACCAGGCTTTCAGGCCGTGCGTCAGCGCATCACCCCAGCCCTCTTTCGAGTCGCCGACCACGTATATCGGGAGTTTTTCGCCCGTTTGGTACGCGACCTGCGGCAGCGACTGCACGTTCGCGCTCTCCACCGAGTAGCCCACGCCCGTGCCACTCATCGAGAGGTACATGATTTCGGCGAAATCCTCGAGCTTCGACGGTGCAACGTACGAGCAGTTGTACGCGGCAACGTTGCAGCGGCGCACCGCGTCGCCGGCAAATTGCATGAGGCGCATCGAGGGCATCACCTGCTGGGTGAGAATGGCCTCGCGTACTTCGGCGTACTCTTTTTCCGTGAGCTTCTTGCCGAGCTTCTCGCGCATGAAATTGATGTAGCGATCGACCGTCTCGACCCAGGTCTCGCGGCGGCCTTCTGACGGAATCCAGCGCGCGTACGAGCGCAGGTAGACGAACTCGCCGAGCGGATTGTTTTTGAAATGCGACTGGCTTTCCTTTGCGAGCACGCGGACACGCTCGGGAACTTCGCGTTGCTCAGCGCGCATCTTTGCGCGTTTGTCGCGGTAGAGGATGTACGCCTTCGCCGTGGATGTGTAGTCGTTGAGCATGAGCTGCTTCTCGACCGCATCCTGCACGCCCTCGACCGTCGGGAGGAAATTCTTGTACTTCTTCGCGAAACGGGCGAGCTCGCCGGCGACCTGGTGCGCGACGAGCATCGCGTCCTCAATGCTTCCCTCGCCCGTCTCGAGCATCGCCTTTTGGATGGCGCTCGTGATCTTCTCAAACTCGAACGGAACGATGCGTCCGTCGCGCTTTTCAAGCTGCGGAACGAGCTCGCGATACCGCTTCGTCTCCTTCGACTCGACCACCGTCCGCTTCTCTTCTTTTGGCACCGTCACAGCTTTTGCGGGAGTGATAACTGCAGACGATTTTGATTTAGCCATAGTGAAGAAGTGGTTTGATGATAATTACGCGTCGAGCGGATATGCACTCGCTCTCGCGCGGTGTCTCCCGATTGTACTCCTCTCCTCCGGGCGCGTCTCTGTGGATAGTGCAGGAGGAAACTTTACTTGCCCCTAGGCAAAGGGTATGGCGGAGGGAGCGGCACGTGCGCACCCACTGACCAGCCACGCGCGCTCGCAACGCCAGCGCGCGTCTCGAGCACATACCGCACCGGCTCCGGCGCATAAAAGACATGCGGATAGGTGCTGGTTGCGACCGAGTCCTCCACCCCGAGCACCATGCCCGTGTCCGATAGCCAGATGATATCGATAGGCACGAGCATGTCTTTCATCCAGAAGCCGTACCGTTCTGGCGTAGTAAAAACAAACAGCATGCCGTAGTCGCTCGGGATGCTCGCGCGCCCGCCAAGACCGCGCTCCTGTGCGGCAGTGGTGGTGGCAATCTCAAAACGCATCGCCCCCGCGCCGACTACCGTCGGCGCGGGGTTTTGCACTGGTGTCCTATAGGACACTCCATAAAGGACAGCCCCTACGAGGAGCGTAGCGCCTCCCAGAGCCATCAGCACCCGCGTTGCATGCTTCTCCATCCCTCCAGTATCGCACATCGGCGCGCTTCACGAACACGCAACCATGCCGTACGCTATCAACATGATTCTCCTACTCATCGCGCTCGCCACCTTTGCCGCCACCTTCCTGGGCGGTTCCTTCGCACTCAGACTCAAGGATAAGCTCCACCTTATTCTCGGCTTTAGCGCCGGCGCCGTCGTCGCCATCGCGTTCTTCGACATCCTTCCTGAGGCGCTCGAACTCGCTCAAGGGCACTACTCGAGCTCGACAGTACTCTCCATCACCGCGCTCGGTTTCCTCCTCTACCTTTTCCTCGACCGCACCTTCCTCCTCCACGGCGGCCACCGGCACGAAGATTGCGACGACCACGATCACCACACAAGCAGCGAGCGCGGTGCCGCCGGCGCCGGCAGCCTCTCGCTCCACAGCTTTCTCGACGGCATCGGCATCGGACTGGGCTTCCAGGTCGCACCGGCAGTCGGCCTGGTTGTGGCAGCGGCCGTGCTCGCACACGATTTCTCCGACGGCATCAACACCGTAAACTTTATCCTCAAAAACGGCGGCTCGCACGAAAGCGCGCGCCGCTGGCTCCTCGTGGACGCCGCCACCCCCGTACTTGGCATCCTCCTCACACTCCTCTTTGCCGTACACGAGCAGACGCTCGGCCTCCTGCTCGCCCTCTTCGCCGGCTTCTTCCTCTACCTCGGTGCCAGCGACCTCATTCCCGAGAGCTATCACGCTCACCCCATGCGCTGGACCACCTACTCCACCCTCCTGGGCGTCCTCGTCCTCTACCTCATCATCAAACTCGCTGGCGGATAAAAAGAAGCCGCAGCGCCGTGGAACGGCGCTGCGGAATTGTACGCGAACAAGAGGAGCTATTTCGTCCTGGTTTTGGTTCTGAGCGCAATACTCGGAATCGCCACCATAACCAGAATCAGCCCCCAGGCGATGACGTTTGAGATATGAGACACGACGAACTGTTGCATTTCTCTTCCTCCTTGAGATTTCCGACCAGCACATCGCTGGCCGAACAATTGTTCCGCTTTAGAAGATAGCACACTCGCACTCCTTGTGCTACCCATTCGATAACACCCATTCGATAACAAGCTACACAAGTCAGACTTGTGTAGCGCTCGGGAGATGAAGAGAGTTGCGGGAAGCGGGGGCACCCGCGAGGAACCAATTGTCATTCCAATCGTTGTCATTGCGGTTACAGTTCACGTTCCGCTCGTCGTTCCACCTGTTGAACGTCAGGTAGCAATGTGTGAAATGCCATCCGTATCACTGCTCATCGAGTACTCTCCGAGCTGTATCTGACTCGGCATCATAATGCGCCAGCATTTCACACCAAGTATCTTCATCTTTTTCGATGTTTCTACGTACACCTCCCTGCTTGCGACCGTGGCCACGAACATTCTCGGTTGTACGGATACTGGATTCGGCCGCCGCAAATCGTAATCCGCAGCAGATGCGCCTACTACCGTTTTGATTATACAAAAAGAATCGGGCTCACATCGATGCGATGCGAGCCCGAAGTGCAAAGGGCCGAGAACCAAAGAGCTGAAGCTTCAGGACCCGATGCCAAAGGACTACTTGCGAGGAGCGGGCACGCCCGCGAGGAACCAATAGCCGTCCCAACCGTCGCCACCGCGGCTACAGTCCACGCCCCGCTCGTCGCTCCACCCGAAGAACGACAGGCAGCAATTGTCGTCCCATTGCGTGCCGTTCGGATGCTCGTCCGCAAATGCCGGGTCATCTTCGTTCACCGCGGCCTGGGCGCGCGGATCCGGCACAAGGCCGTATTGCGCAAGAAAGGCTGGTACCTCGCTTGCCGGAACGAAGCGCTTGATCGGGATGAACCAGACGTCAACCTCCTCGCCCTCGCCGATGGGCATGGTCGCGAGGATTTTCTCATCGACAAACTGCCTGCGGCCGGTGGCGTCGATAGCTTCCTGCGGGGTGCGGGTGCGGTCGACGCGAGCGCGACGAATGATGATTTCGCTCATCGCCTCGACATGTTTGCGAAACACTGCAAACATTGCGTTGACAGCCTCACCACCCGGGGCGGCAAGAACACGCTGCACAGTATCGGACGGAAGACCGGATTCGCGGAGTTTCGTTGCGAGTCTATCGTTGATTTGGCCAATTTGGCCGTTCGTGATGGACTGGGTCCTGACAGTAGTCATTGCGTTGTCCTCCTAAAGGATTATTGCTTGGACTCGCCCGCCTATCGGGTTCGCCACAGCAGAAAATGGCCGAAATGAGCCGCTTTCTGCTGCGGCGAACGTCCTTGTGTGAAGGTGCTGAAATCTGGATGAAATCCTACCACGTCATGTAGTATTAGTCAAGCGCGGCGCAGCGGCTTAGGCCGCTGCGCCGCGCTTTCGTCTCTTGCCTGGACGCACTACCGCCCCTTGCGCCAGCCGTCTATGTTTGCGTGGTGGCCGGTCTTGAGCACGGCGGGGACTTTGTATTTCTTTCCTTCCCACTCGATCGTCTCCGGCCGCGTGTAAACCTCGTGCGAAGCGATGCGTCGCTCCTCGATGGAGGCATCCTTCCCGAGCACGCCCGGCAGCCGGCGTGTGATCACGTCCACCACTGTCATCGCCGGCAGCTCACCACCCGTGAGCACATACGGACCGACGGAATACTTCTTCACCGGCGCTATCGTCTTTAAAATCTTCACCGCGCGCTCGTCGATGCCTTCATACCGCCCGGCAATAAGCACAAGGTCGGTGTATTTCTTCGCGAGCGCATCTGCCTCAGCGTTCGTAAACTCCTTGCCTCCGGGCATAAACCAGATGATGGCCGGCTTCGCGTCCTTGCGTCGCGCGAGCGCCTTTTTCACCGCCTTCACCACTGGCAGCGCCGTCATCACCATCCCTGGGCCGCCGCCATAGGGGCGCTCATCTACTTTGCCCCATCGGTTCGTCACAAAATCGCGCGGATTCTGATAGTCCACGCGGATATGCTTTTCCTTCTGCGCGCGCCCGAGAATGGACGCTGAGAGATACGGCTCGCACGCCTCCTGAAAAAGCGTGATGATATGAAAACGTAGCGTGTGTTTCTTCATGCACTAGCGAGGGAGGCTGCCGCGTGCGATTTTTTGGACTCTGCGAGAGCGCCGAACGGCGCGAGCAGGAGGAAATTTTTCAGCAGAAAAATATTCCGTTCCAAAAAATCGCATGCGGCGGCTGACCGAGCAAGTCTTACATGCCCAGGTCGTCGACTGCCTCGTCGACCGACTTGAACTCGCGTTCGCGCTTGCCGCCCACCGGCTCATTGATCTTGAGATTCACACGCGCGTTATTCTTCATGCCGACCACGCGCAAGAGGATGCGGAGCGCATTCGCCGTTGCACCATCCTTGCCGATGATCTTGCCCATGTCGTCCGGGTGCACCGTGAGCGTGAGCAGTACGCCCATCTCATCCACAGAGCGCACCACTTGCACCGCGTCGATGTTATCGACGAGCGCTTTGACCACGTACTCCAGAAATGCCTGATCTTGTTCCATAGTCGTAGAGAGTTACTGAAATCGAGAACGGTACGTAACCGAAAATAGCATAGCACGCGCCACCATGAAGAAGCGGTGCGGTCGAACGCTACGCCGCAGCTGCCGCCTCCTCCTTCTTGATCGGGCTTTTCTTCGGGAGCACGTTCACTTTCTTGCCCTCGAGCACGCCCTGATTGATAAGGAGGTTGTGAAGCGAGGGCGAGACCTGTGCGCCCTTGGCCATCCACTCCCGGATGCGCTCGGCATCCAGAGTTACGGCCTTGGTTTTCGGGTTATAGGTGCCGACCAAGTCCACGAACGTGCCAGCCTTCGGGCCCGCCGTCTTCTCGGTCACTACCATACGAAACGCAGGGTCACCCTTGCGACCAATGCGCTGAAATCGAATCATCAACATATGTACCGGATACCATACCAGACCGGCCCTGCGCGGTCAATCGCCTCGATAGCGAGACACTACTGATACTGAATGAAAACGGGGCGAGGGGTGAGTTGCAGGACCTCGCGAGGGGTGAGCATGTGGGTGCTCGGCGGCTTGATGTCGTTTTTGTAGAAGAGCTTAAAGCCGGTGAATTGGACGGGCTCGCTCTGGATGACCCGGCGGTACGTGTTCTTCTTGCGCTCCGGGAAGCCCCAGCCATCCATGTCCATAACGACCTGCACCTCGGGGAGCGGCTTTATTCGCTTGTAGCCGGTGACCATGTCTTCGGTAAAGCGGTGCACGACGAGGACTTTCGGCGGCAGATGGTTCGCGCGGACGAGCTCGGCGAGGTAGTTTGCCGCGTAGTTCACATCGGCTGCATCAAAGGTGCCGATGACATGGCCCGGCGCCACACCACTCTTCACCATGGAAAACTCCGGGTCGATGGCAAGATGCACGTCCGGCTGTTTGAGGTAGTTTTCAAGAAGCGGTAGCTCTTGCGGGAGGGTTGAGAGACCGACTTGGATATCGAGGATGAGCACGCCATGCACCTCGCGCGCCATTGCGAGCGCCTTGTCGACCTGGTCATCCGGCATGCGTAGGCGGTATTTCCCGTCCTTACCGGCGGAGCCTTGGGCGGTCACGGCAATGTAGTCGATGGCGGGCAGTGCAGGTGTTGCAGAATCGGCTGCATTCCAAGACGCAACTTCGCCTTTGAGCTTTGCAAGCACCTGGTCGTGCGGGTATTCGCCGAGCACACCCATTTGGGTCGAGTAGAAGTTTCCGTAGTACGCGACGATGCGGTGGAATGGCAGGAGCGCGCCATATTCCGGGTACGGCGCTTTCGCTGGCCAGAGCGGCTTTTTCGCAGGAGTAGAGCTGGCGCTCGTCGTCGAAGCCGTGCTGGTCGCGGCCGGATGCGGCGTGCCGTACGGCTCGGAAAGCGCGAGTGCGAGCAGGCGCCCGTCGTATTCGGCCTTGTCGAGAGTCGGCGGTGACGGAGGTGCCGGAGGCTCTGCCTGAACCGCGTCAATGACCGCGCTCACATCGCGCGAGGATACGAAGCCGTGGTGGGAGACGATGGCGTACACCAAGACCGCGCACGCGACGCTCACGCTCGCGACATTGACGATCATCTGCACGCTTGGCGCGCTCCTCTCTTCCGTTTTTTCCTGCTTTCGATGGCGCGCGGAGCGGGGGCGAGGCAATGAAAAAGGCACGGTGGTGAAGCTTAGCGAATAAATGAATTATCGAGAGTGTACCACGTTGTACCCACAACCGCGCATATGAGGTGCCGTATCGCGCGCAGGCTCCGGTATACTACGCATATAATGGAAACGCTCTCGGAAGCTCTCCCGCAGGCCGCGCCGCGCACGCGGCGCGGCTGTGTCCTCCTCGACTTCCTGTACTGGTACTTCGTCGTCGCGCCGCGCAGCATCTTCGGCATCACGCAAAATTATCTGGTCGGCACCATCCACCGCTTCTCGATTCCGCTCCACTTGCGCACGCTCTTTTCCTATTGGCACCGCGATTTCGAGGTCCGCGACAACCGCATCGACCCGGCGCGCGCGCTGCGCGTCGCGGTCGTGAACACCATCTCACGCATCATCGGCTTCCTCGTGCGCATGACGACCATCGCGCTCGGGCTCGCTGCGCTCGCCCTCGTGCTTGCGGTCGGGATGGGACTCATCCTCTTCTGGCTCTTCGCGCCGTTCGTGCTCGTGTTCGCCTTCTCCCACGAGCCGACGCGCTCGCTCCCCTCGCTACGCCTGCCTGCCCTCCCTCCGCTCCCTGCACTCCCGAAACTCGCGCCTCCCACTATCCATGGAATACTTTGAGCCTATCGCCACGCGCACGTATCGCGCCGTCCGCCTCGGGCGGATTATCCCCGAGAGCACGCTCGCACCGCTCGTGACCGGCAGCGCGCTCGCGACAGCACTCTCCGCCGGGTTCTGGCTCGCACACGCGAGCGGCACCTTCGGCTCCTGGCACGCCACCATCCTCCTTTTCGCACTCACGGACGCTCTCTTCGCCTATACGCTCTTTTTCAAGACATACCTCAGCGCGCCGCCAGCACCGCGCGACAGTGCAAACATCGCCGACCGCCTCGACTACTCCGCCATGCGCATCGCCACCTCTTTCACCAGCGGCGACCTCTCCGCGCTTCTCCTCCCAATGCGGCGCGAGCCCGGGATGGAGTTCGTGCTCGTGCGCCTCGGCATCCTGCCCGCAGCCTTCTTTCGCAAACTCACGCAGTACCTACAGACGGATGCGAGCCGCGGCACGCGCGCTGAGCTCGCACCCTTTTTACGCACGTGCGCCGCGAGCACATCCGACCCGTCCGCACCCGTCTCCTGGCGCGAAATTCTCCTAGGGCTTGCGAGCCGCTCGCCTTTCCTGCAGCAAACGCTCTCTGATGCGCACGTCGAGCCCGCCGACCTCAAGCGCCTCCTCGCTTGGCAGCGTGCCGAGGAAGTGCGGCGCGTAGCGGTAAAACGCTTCTGGAGCCGCGAAAACCTCCTGCGCGCCCGAGGCATCGGGCGCGACTGGGCAGCCGGGTATGCGGCCTCCCTCGACCGCTTCGCCACGGAGGTGACCGACCTGCCGCAGTACGCCGACTCCTCGCTCCGGCCGTATGGCCGCACCGCAGAAGCCGAGCAGACCGAGCGCGTCCTCGCGCGCGATGGCAAGAACAACGTCATCCTCGTCGGCCCGCCAGGCGTGGGCAAGACCATGATCATCGCTTCACTCGCGCGCCGCATCGAGCGCGGCGAGACGCTCGCGCCGCTCGCCTACAAGCACATCCGACGCCTCGACACTGGCGCGCTCCTCTCCGGCAACAATGCCACCCAAGACAGCGAAACCCGTCTGCGGCTCGTGCTCGCCGACGCGATGCGCGCGGGCAACAGCATCCTCCTGATCGACGACATTCACACCCTCTTCGACGAGTCGGGCGCCGCGGGCACCATAAACGCGCGCGAGGTCCTGCTCCCCTACCTCACGTCCGCGCGCCTCCAGGTCATCGGCATGACCACCGACGAAGGCTATCACCAGACCGTCGCCGCACACGCCGACCTCGCAGGCGCATTCGAAAAAGTCGAGGTGCGCGAGCCGGAAAAGGAGGCGGTCTATGCTGTCCTCCGCGAAATCGTCCCCCGCATCGAGGCACACGACCGCGCCCTCATCCTCTTTCAGGCGCTCCGTGCGGCAATCGAGCTCTCTGATCGCTATTTGAAAAATGCGCCGTTCCCCGAAAAGGCCATCGACCTCCTGCAAGAGGCTGCCGTGTATGCGCACACACGCGGTCGCGGCACCATCGTGACCGCTGCCGATGTGGAGGCAGTACTCGCACGCAAGACCGGCATTCCCGTCGGCGACACCGCAGCGAGCGAGCGCACCGTACTCCTCTCGCTCGAGCAAGAATTGCACAAGCGCGTCATCGGCCAGGATGAAGCCATTTCCGTCATCGCAAACGCGATGCGCCGTGCGCGCGCTGGCGTCACCTCCGCGAAAAAGCCGATCGGCAGTTTCCTCTTCCTCGGCCCCACTGGCGTGGGCAAGACCGAGACCGCGAAAGCACTTGCCGCGGCATACTTCGGCGCCGAAAAACACATGGTCCGCTTCGACATGTCCGAATACCAGGAGCAGTCCTCCCTCTCGCGCCTCATCGGGCATGAAAGCGAAGGCGGCCTCCTCACGACCGCACTCCTCGACCACCCTTTCTCGCTCGTCTTGCTCGACGAGATCGAGAAGGCGCACCCCGACATATTGAACGTGTTTCTCCAAGTGCTCGACGACGGACGCCTCACCGACGCGCTCGGCCGCACCGTTGATTTCACGAACGCCATCATCATCGCCACCTCGAACGCTGGCGCCGAGATGATCCGCGAAGCCGCAAACACATCACACGATGCAGGCCTGAAAGCGCGCGTGCTCGAATCCCTGCAAACACAAGGTGTCTTCCGTCCCGAGTTCCTGAACCGCTTCGACGCGATCGTCATGTTCGACCCGCTCACCGAAACACAGGAGCGCCAGATTGCCGCCCTCATGCTCGCGGATCTGAATCGCCGCCTCGCCGAGAAGGGCGTCTCGGTCGCCGCCGATGATGCCGCGCTCGCGAAACTCGTCGCGCTCGGCTTCAGCACCGAGTTTGGCGCGCGACCGCTCCGCCGCGTCATCCAGGACCGCGTCGAAAACGTCATCGCGAAGAAGCTCCTCGCCGGCGAGCTCTCGCGCGGCAGCACCTTCACCCTCCGCGCCGAGGACCTCGACGTGTCGCCTACCGATAAAACTGACTCTAGTGGGACGTACACCCACTAATGCGGCGGCTCGTCGGAGCCAAAGCGGACAACGTCAAGAAGCGCGTACCCCGCCCCACCACCATTTGGCGACTCAAACAAGCTCACCGACTCAACCCGCATCGAAAGCGCAAGGGCTCGAGCGACCGGGCGAAGATGCGCGATCGGCTCTTCTTTCTGAAAACGCGCGAGTGTCACGTGCGGTAGGAATCCGACGTGATTGCGGGCCGAAAAAGTATCCATAAGCCGCTTCTTCAGCGACACGATCTCCTGGCTCGCCGCAGCCTCCATCCACACAAGCCACGGGCGCATCGCGGTCGGGCCATAGGTAAGACGATTAAATCGTAGCGTGAAGGGACGTACGCCGTAGAGCGCTTCAAGCAGCTGCTGCCGTACGCGCACCCGGTCTGTCATCACCCAAGGCGGCACGAGTGTGAGATGCAGATCTTCAGGCGAAATGAATCGCGCCGGAACGTCTGCGAGCTCTGCTTGCATTTTCACACACTCCTCCGTGACGTGCTCTGAGAGCGTAACGCCGACGAACACCCGCTTCGGTTCTGATGGTGCGCGCGCATCGGCCATTCTCGACATAACTCTTTACCCTACCACATCACGGTGAGAGCTCTGTGAATGAGTGAAGCACGAATGATTCACGCTCGTTTAAGGGCATTCCTGGTACATATGCGTCATACCAGTTACCGAACAACAACATATGACCACCTTTCCATCCTCGCGCTCGTATGGGCGCACTGTTTCAGCGAAGCTCGCCGCCTTGGGGATTTTGATGCTTATGATGGAAGCGGCTGTCCCGCTCGGCAGCGTCGCGTACGCTGCGGACACGCTCGGCCCCAACCTCATCGCAAATCCTTCGTTCGAGACAAGCTCGGACGGCCTGCCGACCGACTGGGCAAAGGGCGGCTACGGTACGAACGCGCGCACGCTGACGTACCTCAATGATTCCAGCAACACCGGCTCGCATGCAGCTCGCGTCAAGATCTCCTCGTATACGAGCGGCGACGCGAAGTGGTATCCCAAGAGCATCTCTGTGTCAGGAGGTGCGACGTACCGCTTCTCTGACTACTCGTTCGCGGATGTGAAGAGCGAGGTCGATGTGGAGCTGACGCACTCGAACGGCTCGCAGAGTTACCTCGTCCTTGGTGAGGTTCCCGCAAGCAACGACTACCAGCAATTCACTGCCGATTTCACCGTCCCGAGTGATGTCACGTCCCTTACCGTCTTCCACCTCATCGACAGCGTCGGCACCCTCACGGTCGACGATTACGCGCTCACTAAGGTTCAGGACAGCGGGACGAATCCGCCACCGAGCACCGACGGCTTGATCAAGAATGGCACCTTCGAGACCGCCGGCACGAACGGGCTTCCGTTGGCATGGCAGAAGGGCGGCTATGGCAACAACACACGCTCGCTCACCTACCCGGTTCCCGGTGAAAGCGGTGACGGCGCGCAGGTGAAAATCTCCTCGTACACGAGCGGCGATGCGAAGTGGTTCTTCGACCCGATCAGTGTCGCTCCCGGCATCTACACCTACTCAGATTCGTACAAATCAACCGTAAAGAGCACGCTTACGGTCCAGTACCACAAATCTGATGGCAGCTACTCGTGGTCGGATATGGCCGTGCTTGACCCATCGAGTTCATTCAAGGACGCGACCGCATCGCTCGTCGTCCCTGACGGCACGAAAGACATCACGGTCTTCCACCTCATCGAGTCGGTCGGTACGCTCGCGATCGACAACGCATCGCTCGTGAAGGCGGGCACGTCGACATCAACGTCGACGACGACGCCGCCGACACCGCCGTCTGACTCAAACATCTTCTCGACCGGCGCCGTGACGCTCACGTTCGACGACGGCTGGGCATCGCAGTACCAGAACGCGTTTCCGGTCATGAAGCAGGACGGTCTCGTCGGCACGTTCTACATCGTCACCCACGAGCTCGCCGACTACAACTACGCGGGCTTCATGAGCAAGGCGAACCTGAAGGATCTCTACGCCGCTGGCGACGAGATCGGTGCGCACACGCAGACACACACCGATCTCACGACGCTCTCGCAGAGCCAGCAGAAGCAGGAGATCAACGGCTCCAAGAGCGACCTGCTCGCGCTCAACATCGGCCCGATCAACTCGTTCAACTACCCGTACGGCTCGTATAACCAAGCGCTCGAAGGGCTCGTCAAAGACGCTGGCTTCAAAGACGCGCGTTCGACTGATGGGGGCTACGCAAGCCCGACCTCAGACAAGTACGCGCTTCCGCGTATGTCGATCCTCAACACTACCAAGGCTGCTGATATCGAAAAATGGATTGACACAGCGATGGCGCAGAAGTCATGGCTGATCCTCGCGTTCCACCAAGTGGACTCGAGCGGCCAGACGTATGCCACCACTCCTGCGATCTTCAAGGAAGTCGCTGACTATCTAGCAGCAAAACACGTCCCGGTCGTCACCATCGACCAGGGCGTGCAGGACATGCAGTAGTCGCAAATTGCCCTCAGCCACTCAATGACAAAGCCGCCCTTCGAGCGGCTTTGTCATTAGTCGATGAAGGTGAGCGCCTTCCCTTTCTTGCCCGCGCGGCCAGTGCGGCCGATGCGGTGGATGTAGTCCTCGTGCGTCATCGGCATGTCGAAGTTGATCACGTGCGAGACGCCGCTGATGTCGAGCCCGCGCGCCGCCACGTCGGTCGCCACGAGCACGCGCACGTGCCCGCGCTTGAAGAGGTCGAGTGCCTTCTGGCGCTTGCCCTGCGTCTTGTTGCCGTGGATGGATTCGGTTTTAAACCCGTGCTGCGCGAGCGCGCGAGAGAGCTTGTCCGCGCCGTGCTTGGTACGGACGAAGACGAGCACCTTGTCGAACTCCGGATCCGCGAGGAGCCCCTCGAGGATAGCGAGCTTGTTGGCGCCCGGCGGGATGCGCACGACGTCTTGCTCGATAGAAGCTGCCGTGTCCTGCGTCTTCACGCTGATGCGCGCCGGCTCGCGCAAGAACTCGCCGATGAGCCCCTCGATCTCGCGCGAGAGCGTCGCCGAGAAGAAGAGCGTCTGTCGCTCCTCCGGCATGAGCGCGAGGATGGTGCGCATGTCACCGATGAAGCCCATGTCGAGCATGCGATCGGCTTCGTCGAGCACGACCGTCCTGAAATACGAAAGATCGAGCGCGCGGCGTTCGATGAGGTCTTTCAGGCGGCCAGGTGTGCCGATGACGAACTGCGGACGGCGGCGGAGCGCCATGACCTGCCCGCCGATGCCTGCCCCGCCCACGCACACAGCGGCATGTACCGGCAAGCGCCCCGCAAAGGCGCGGAACTCCTCAGCGATCTGCTGTGCGAGCTCGCGCGTCGGCGCCATGATGAGGACATGCTCGCGTCGGTTCGCAAGCGCCTTGTTGAGGAGCGGCAGGAGGAACGCAGCCGTCTTGCCGGTGCCCGTGTTCGCGATGCCGACCACGTCCTCGCCCGCGAGCACGTGCGGGATAGACTTGTCCTGGATAGGTGTCGGCTCGACGTACCCTTTCGACGCGATATTCGCCTTGAGGCGCTCGTCCACGGAGAAATCCGCGAAACGATGCTCGGGCACGAACGCCTCGACCACCTCAGGCTCGACCGCTTTATTGATATAGCGCGAGATATCGATGGAAGGCTGTGCGGCAAAACGCCCGCGGCGCGGAGCGCCGCGGGATGAGCCACCGCGACTGCCACCGTGCGCAGCGCCGCCACGCACAAAGCGCCTGCCGCCGCCAGCGCGAGGGCGATCGCCGAAACGCGCTCGCCCACCGCCTCTCTGATTTTTAGAATGGGTATACATTATAAATAGTCCAAATGAATAGGCCGGATGCTCGTTAGCTTCCGTAAAGGCCATATCCTGTATGGCGCAAAGCAAAAGAGAATACCGTTACACCCCACTATACATCATAACTAAAATTTGTCACGCGCGCCGGCTTCGCCCTCAAGCGTGAGTTTGTGCGACCAAATATAAAAACCCGCGCGGCACACAGCCAACGCGGGCTCTCAGAAAAAGAAATGAACATGGCTCACCGTCACATCTCCGGATAATCCTCGAGCGCAACGATCCTGCGCCCGCCAATTCTCCTGAGACCGGTAAGGTTAATGCGCGAAAGTATGAGCAGCAGTGCCATAGCCCCCGCCTGCTCGATCGCAGCCACAGCCTCACACACGCGATCAGGTATCACGAGCATATTGCTGGCTAGCAAAATCCGCTCACCGTCGCCGATTGCCATCTGATCGAGCGCAAAAATGCTTTCCGATTCAGCGCATGGTGATTTTCGCCGAGCGCTCACACTCCGAGCGAGCTCACTCGCGAACGTATCATCGCCCGGCTCGAGCCCGATCACGCGATCGATCGAATTAATCTCGGACTTTGAGAGTCGGCCAAGCAGGTCGTGAGCCTCACTGCCGAGACGGGCCCCCGTGACCGATTCTCTTCCCTGCCGAGCTCCCTTGTACAGACCACCGCTCGCACACTGCATGCTTGCTTCAGCCATCGACCTTATCTCCGTTGTGAAGGTTCAGTACGCACCGCCCCTGACTCCGTACACACCCTACCGCGCGTCGCATGAAAAACTCGTAAAGAAGAACCGCGATCGGCAAGCCGATCGCGGGCGTCATAAAGAGCAAGCATCATTTCGGTCACGCGGCGACCGCAGCGGTCGCACGACTCTCCGCGCTGTCTGCCAACTTGGTGATTGTGAGATTGATCATCCCGACAGCCCGCCGGCCTCCAACATCTGCAATACCAGTGTTGGCCAGCGCCGCAATGAATGGAATCGGTTTGGCACCTGCTCGTTCGACTGCAGCCTCAAGCGCACGCACCTCGTCCTCTGTCGTGAGCGCGTTAACCGCGAGCAGAACTCGTTTGCCCTTGCAAACCGCAAGACTTCCGTCCCCCGCGTACGCGCAAAAGCATGGCGTTTTCCGTACGCTCTCTATGTTCAGCGCCAGATACGACGCAAACATAAGGCGGTCCCTCACGGACCCAACCACGCCATCGACCAATGTGATGTCGAATTCTGCCCGAAACAAATACGGCATAAGGTCATTTGCCGCTTTGCTGAGCAAACGCGGATAATCCGCGACCGACCCGCCATCTCGCGGCAGCAACTCTTTGTATTTCCAGTTCAAATACCGCTCAACCAGATCACTGTTAGGCATCGATTCCCTCCTTTTTCCAAGGTTCATATGCACACTCGGGTGGCACGACACACTGCCGAAACACCCGACTCCATCTCCACCACCAGCCTATACGCCGAGGCGTGAAGAACATGTAAAGCACCTCATCCAAAAGAAATAACCCGCGCACCTGCTGAGAGGTGGCGGGTTATTGTGAGAGTGAAGGAGAAGAGCGCCGAAGTCTCGCTACTCGATTTCAGCTTCGAAAGCATCGAATGCCTTGACTGGGTCGGGCGCTTTCGTCACCTGGCTTCCTGCGACCAGAAAGTCGGCTCCGTCGTCACTAGCTTGGCGCGGTGTACCCGAGCGTTTCTGCTGCCCGAGCGCAACGCCCGCGGAGCGGGTGCCCGGCACAGCGAATTTCATTCCGTCGAGATCGGGAGACTGCTTGAGCATGCCGACCTCCTGTGCGGAGCACACGACCGTGCGCACGCCAGCCTCTTTGGCCATGAGCGCGAGCTCGTGCACGACCTTCTCACGGAGAAGGTCGGCACTTCCCGTCCATCCCATGCCGAATATGCGCATGATGTCGTCGTTGGTGAGCGAGGTAAGGAGGGTAATCGCGTAGATCTCCGCCCGATCACCCGCTGCCGCTACCGCAGCCTGCATCATCGGCACGCCGCCGGACGCATGCACCGTGATGATGCGTGCACCATTCTCGACGAGCGCTTCCGTACGTAAGCGTACCGTATCCGAGGTGTCGTGGAGCTTGTAGTCCACCCAGGGCGTGACCCAGCTCCCGAGGCACTTCAGCACCATTGGACCGAGAGCGTCAAGCAGATCGTGAATTTTGACAGCTTTCACCCGCGCGCCGATGTGCTGCACCAGGAAAAAAGCTTTGCCAAGCCCCATGCCGTCTAACGCAAGCGCAATTCGTTTTTCCACGGTTCCTCATCAGTTGAAGTTCAGTAGGACGCGTTCAGCCGCGCCATTTGTCTCTTCTCTCTCAAAGTTCAAAGCAGTCGGAACACCCGACTCTGCCGCTACCCTATCGAAAAACGCATGAAAAATCAACAACCCCGCCGCAAGCGGACGGGGTATGAATCGAGCATGGGCTAGCGCCAGAGCGTGAGTTGGTACGGCTTCCCTCTCGTCTTTCCTTGGTTGGCGACGTACCGCTCA
>JAJYJQ010000019.1 GCA_021789225.1 bacterium
GGATGACGCCCATGCGCACAGGATACCTGAAAACCGAACGTTTTCAGACTTTCGGCTGAGGAACCCCGCCGCAAGCGGACGGGGTATGCTGCGAATTATACGATTGCGTTGTTGGCCTGTTTGTTCCTGTGGAGCACATACGGAATCCCAGGCAATTTCGCGGAGAAGGTTCATGGCGTGCAGGTGAATATGCTGTTCGAAACTGTGGCGTTTATTGCCGTCACTTTCCTTCTCAAAGGCAAGATCTTGGAGGCCTTGCCGCGAATCACCGTAACCTCAGCGGTAGAAGCATCCCTCATGGGCATAGGCTCCGCTGTCGGGTTTTACTTCTTCCTGACGGCAATAAGCCTTTCTCCAGGAACGAAGGGGATTGCCTTGGTTCTTCTGGTCGCCGGCCTCTCATTTCCCGCGCAGGGCGCGCTCTTCGCACTCCTGGGTGAATCGCTCGCTCTTCATCAGTGGCTCGCGATTCTTGGGATGGGTGGATGCATTGCCCTGTACAATTGGAAATTCTAGCCCTACGCAGAAAGCTCGACGCTCTCGCGTGGGGTTTTCTGTTTTCAAAGCCGCTCCACGGAGATGTAGACAGGGATGGTGATGAAGAATTGGGCGCACATGAGGCCCGGCTTGCAGACGGGAGCGCCGATGGCATTTAGCGTGGTGGTCCCAACATTCGTCGCTTCGAACACGCCTTGAACATCATTGCCTGCGTAGGGCGCTGCAACCTCCGTGACCACTCCCTTTTTATCGAAGGAGACTTTCCACGAGAGACCGCCGTCGAAGCTCACGACGAACTTCCGGCCGCGCGGGATGCGGATGGTCTGATTCGCATCGGTCTTTTGCACGACGGTCATGCCACTCTCCCACGCATGCTTTTCGTCGAGCGTGAGGACATGGAGCGTGAAGGGCGGATTCGCTGTAGAAACTGCCGGCACGTAGAGGGTGGAGGTGCCGACGTTTGTCGCTTCGAAGGTGCGTGCCCAACCGCCCGCTGGCGCTGACGCGCCGAAGGTCTCGCCAAACCTGCCTGCGGGCGTGATCGTGAGCGCGTCCTTTTTGTACGTATTAGGAAGCGTGAGAGGTGGCGCCGGTTTCCGTGGAGGTCGCCACGGGCAATCCGAGCAAGGAATGCGTGCTACGCCACCAGGTCATACCACCCGCCACGAGAACGAGTACGAGGAGAAGCACCCAAACGGTACGGTACTTCGTCATGGGGGTAGTATAGCACAACGCCCGCGCGGCGAAGCCGCGCGGGCGTTTGCTTTCTAACGCGAGTTTTAGTCGCCGTGCTCCTGCGCACCGTCCTGCTCCCCATGCTGCTCTTGCATCATGTCGGACGAGCTCGCATGCTCGCGCTCCTGCTCACGTGAGCGCATCTCGCTCGAGGTGGCGTTGCCATGCTCATGCTCCTGTTCGCGCTCGCGCGCTGCGGTCGAGGTGGCGTTGCCGTGTTCCTCATCGGACTCGCCCTTGCGAGCGGCATGCTCCTCGCCCTTGTTCATGCGCTCTGTCGCATTTGCGTACGCTTTGGCCTGCGCCGATGCGTTCATCGAAGCGACGAAGGCCGTGTACGCGTCTGCTTTCTTTCCTGCCGTGAGCGCGGCGATCGCGCTGTCGAGCTGCGTCTTCGCATTCGTGAGCGCCGCCTGCGCATCCTGCGCGAAGACTGCGGTCACCGAAGAAGTCGCAGCCGAGGAAGCTTTCGCGAGCGCCTCCTTCACAGCGTCCTGCGCGTCAGCAAAGCGGCTCTGCGCGCGATCCTGGAGCGAAGCGAACGCCTGATCCGGCAGCTGCGCGGCGGTCGTGCTCGCGATACCCTCCTCGCCATGCTGCGCGAGGTGCGCCGTGAGCGACGCGACGATGCCGTTTATCGCGGGCGCGTCTTCATTTTCAGACGAGAGCGCTTCGAGAATGTCCTTGTGTGCCGCTATGCGGGCTGCAAGCGAGGAATCGGTCTCAGCGGCGCTCGCCGGGTCCTTCCCTGCGAGCTGATGCGCATTGGTCTCAGATTTCTGTAGGTGGTTTGCAAAATCGGCGGCGAGCTGTGCTGCCGTCGTGGTACTCAGCGTGCCGCGCTGGGCGAGTTTCTCTGCCTCCGAGAGGCGCTCTTCAGCGATATTCGCCTCGACATCGGCTTTCGCCTGCGTCGAAAACGCGAGCGCTTCTTGCACCGGTTCGTTTACATGGGTCTTGACCGGATACAGTGTGTCGCCCGGAAGCGCCCCTTGGGCGGCATAGGATGTTCCGCCTCCGAGGAGTGCGGCAACAAGTAGTGCAACAATAACTGGCATAGGTTTGGTGAATGTAAATGTATAAGGGGACCGATATAGATGACGATGCTCTGCCCCAACTCTTACCGGGGCTGCCTCTGCAGTATAGCGCGCAAGCGCCTCGCGCATCCGCGCCTTGTCGGCAGCACCGAGCGATACGTCTGTGGCACGCTTCAGGAACTCGGCTGGATTGTGGTTGTTTTTAGGCATGTTCGTCGGTATGCATGAGTGCACGAAGCTTCTCGACCCCTCGGTGGATACGCACCGAGACCACATTTGCCGAGAGGTCGAGCGCCGCTGCGATGTCGCGCGGCTCGAGCCCTTCGACGTATCGCAAGAAGACCGCGTCGCGATAGTCCTCGGGGAGCTGCGCGACGAGCGAGAGTGCGCGCGCGCCTTCGGCGCGCGCGTCGGGCGAGAGCTCGCGCTCATCGGACGGCTCAAACCCGGCGTCTTCCTGTAGTTGGTCGAGTGACTCCGTGCGCCGGGCGCGATACCGGTCGATGACGAGACGGCGCACGATAGTGAAGAGCAGCGCGCGCTCGTGTGCGACCGGCTTCCCTTCTGAAAGGTGACGCCAATAGCGCATGAAGGTCTCTTGGGTCAGGTCGAGCGCCGCATCGTGGTCGGAGAGGCGCATACGCGCGTACCGATAGATGCTGTCCGCGAGGCGGTCGTAGGTCTCAAGGAACTGTGCTTGTATCGTATCGTCATCCATACGTAAAGACGCCCGTATCGGCCAAGTCTTACGACTCGCTTGGCAGCTGGTACGACGCCACGATAGCCGCAAGCTCGTCAGCCGACTCGGTCTCCATAAGCGTAGCACGGAGCTCGGCCGCGCCCGGAAAGCCGTTTGCGAACGCCTTGATGTGCTTTTTGAGAATTTGGAACGATTTGGGCGGGGTGATCTCCTCGAAATAGCGCGCGAGCGTAGCGAGCGCGGCGAGGCGCTCTGCTGGCGAAGTGTCGTCGTATGCGCGCCCGGCGAAAACCCACGGGTTCCCGAAAACGCCTCGACCGATCATCGCGCCGTCTGCCCCACTTTCCGCTACCTTCTGCCGCGCATCGGTAAGGTCTCGCACGTCGCCATTGCCGATGATGCGTGTACCCGGCGCATACACATCGCGCAGCGCGACCACACGCGACATCAGGTCCCAGTGTGCCGGTACGAGTGACATTTCTTTGCGTGTGCGCAGGTGCACCGTGAGCGCAGCGGGCTCCGCAGAGAGGATCTTCGGAATCCACTCGTCGATTGTTTCTTTGTTATAGCCGATGCGCGTCTTCACCGAGACCGGCACCGCGCGGCCGCTCTTTGCTACACCCTCTTTCGCCGCCTGCACGAGCGCCACCGCAAGCTCCGGATTCTTCATGAGCGCAGCGCCGGCCCCCTGCTTCTCGATGGAGCGGTCCGGGCAGCCCATGTTGAGGTCGACACCATCGAAACCAAGCGTGGCGACAACTTCCGCTGCATACGCCATCATGTCGGGCTTGCTGCTGAAAAGCTGCGCAACGATCGGTCGCTCGCCCTCCGTAAACTGCAGGTCGCGCATGAGCGGGTTCTCGGCGTCCAGCATCTTCTGCACCTCGCGCGTGTGGTAGAGGCCGTCCGCCGAGACAAACTCGGTCCACGTCACATCGGGCGCGCCGCTTTCGGCGATAAGCCGGCGATAGGCAGCGTCCGTCACGTCCGCCATCGGCGCGAGCACAAAAAACGGTTTCGGGAGCTTTTGCCAGAATGAGTCCATAGATTGCCAGTATGGAGGACAGGCGCAGTAAATCAAGGCTTTTACGTAGCCAGCGCGCGAACCCTTGCATTTTTCGCCAGTTGCGGTATCTTGGCTGAAGATACAGATACACCTGACTTTGCTCCTTCCCCCCGGGTGCAGCAACTGGATTGGAAACTCATACCTATCTCGCCAATCCATGCGCTGCACCCTTTTTTATTTCTGTACCTCCTTTTTCTTAAAGAACACTTTGCCTGGGAAGCGCAGGTCCACGTACTCGAGTGAACCATCCTTTAATGAAATCTGATTGCCTGTCGCGGAGAGGAGCGAGAACGCGCCCTGCTCGTCGCCAAGAACGTACGTAACACGCGTGCCGCTCGTGAGGAAAAGGTCAACCTCGTCGCCGCGCAGCACGAGCGAAACAACCTGTGCGCCGAGCGTGCGCAACTGGGTGGAAAAATCGAAAACGCCTGGCAGGTCAGCTGCGTGCGCCACCGTCGCACCAAGCGGCGAAGAGGTCGCGAGCAGGAACGGCGCATACACCACATACGGAACCCGCGGCTCCATGTGGGACATACTATGTCCCACATCTTCGGTCGAGGTCGCTGTGCTTGAAGCGACAGACGCTGCGCGTGCGTACAAAAATCCACCACCGTCGAAGAGGTAGCATGAGCCGTCGGGGCTTGCCATGCTATCGAGCAGCGCTGTGTTTGCAGGTGCCGAGCTCGTGGCGGTACCACACCAGCGCGCCAGCGGTGAGCGTGGCTCCGGCTTCACTGCGATCGAATCAAATCCTGAGCGCGAGACGGACACAGCCGCAATCTCCGGATGTGCCGAGAGAATCGCGCGACGCACGCTCCCGGCCGCGAGAAAGATAATGGAGTCGCGCGGGATGACAAACGCGTACGTGCCCGAGAGCGCCTCGGTCGCAAGTGGCACGAGCGATGTATCGCCCGTGGTGACCGTGATACGCGTCACGCGCAGCGCACGCTGCCACAGCACAACAATGGAGAGCACGAGAACGAAAACAGTGAGAATGCTCACCAAGCCCGCGCGGCGCTTACGCGCCGCGCGGCGCCGATCTGCCAGGCGAGTCCTCTCAGCGGCCCGCGGGCCGCGAATCGATTTTTGAGTCCCGGCGGGATTAGGCGCCATGCCCGATCACCTCCTTGCCCATATAAGGCACGAGGACGGAAGGCACGCGGATGGTCCCGTCCGCCTGCTGATAATTTTCCACGATGGAGACAAGGATGCGCGGCGTCGGGATGGCGGTCGAGTTGAGCGAGTGCGCGAAACGCATCGTACCGTCTGCGGCACGATAGCGGATGTTCAGGCGACGCGTCTGGAAATCGTGGAAGTACGAGGCTGAGCTAATCTCGCGATACTTCTGCTCGCCCGGCACCCACAGCTCGACGTCGAACTTTTTGACCTGCCCGAGGCCAAGATCACCGCCGCAGTTTGCCACCGTGTGATACGGAATGCCGAGGAGCTCGATGAACTCCTCTGTGTTGTGATTTAGGAACTCATGCATCCGCACCGACTCATCATGCTCGGCCTTGCAGAGGATGACCTGTTCCCACTTGTAAAATTCGTGCACGCGGATGAGCCCCTTCACGTCCTTGCTGTGACTGCCAGCCTCGCGGCGGAAACAGGGCGAGAACGAAAGGAACTGCGTCGGCAGCTGCGCCTCTTCGAGCGTCTCGTCCATGTGGTATCCCATCGTCGCAACCTCGGCTGTGCCGGCGAGGAAGTCGCCGTCCTGCGTCTTGTAGAGGTCTTCCTCCCCTTGCGGCAGGTAGCCGGTGCCGAGGAAGTTTTCGCGCCGCACAAGCGAAGGCACGAACATCGGCGAGAGCCCCTTGCTCGTAAAGTGCTTGAGCGCGAGCTGCCAGATCGCGTTCGAGAGGAGCACGCCGTCGTTCTTTAGGAAGTAGCCGCGGAAGCCCGCGACCTTCGCGCCGCGCTCCAGGTCGAGCATATCGAGCGCGGTCATAAGCTCGACATGACTCTTCGGCGCAAAATCGAAATGTGTTTTTTCGCCCCACACCTTCACCTCCTGGTTGTCCTCGTCGCTCTCACCCTCGGGCACCGAGAAATCCGGAATGTTGGGCACCTGGAGCATGAGCGACTGCCACTCCTCCATGATCTTCTTGTACTTCTCCTCGAGCTCGGCCATGCCCTCTTTGAGGTGGCGCATGCCTTCGATGTAGCGCTCGCGCTCATCGCCCTTAGCAAGCGAGATAGTGTTCGACATGCGGTTCTGCTCTGCGCGCTTCGTGTCGAGCTCCTGGCGCACCTGTCGGCGCTCTTCGTCGACGGCGAGCAGTCGGTCGATATCGACTTCAATGTGTTTCTTCGCTGCACCCGCTTTTACTAAATCGGCATTCTCCCGGATAAATTTAATGTCGAGCATATAAGATATAAATATAGTATATCCTGCCCAAAAGGAAAACGCCGCGGGTGCGGCGTTTTTTGTTACAAGGTGCTGGGGACAGTCAGATAAGCGCCATGCCGAAGTATTCGTGCTGTCCAAGGGGCGGGCGGCCAACAGCGATTACAATCTCGACACCCTTGAAACCTTCGAACGTGCTCCCGAAGTTGGCGTTGTTTTGGTAAATCATGTCCGGATAAAGGTGATGTTCACGGAAGCTTTTAGGCCCTCGCCCACCATTGAACTGGCAGCACTCGTAATTCAACATCAGAGCGTGCTTCAGGAACGGAATGACTTCCTTCGGATAATGCCCGCCGTAGCTCATGAACCAGACCGGTTTATCCTGGTACCAGATGGTCTTCGTACCGGCCGAGCCTGCGTCGGAAACGCAGTACCGATCCAGCAACCGGAAATCTCCCATCTGAAACTCGATTTCCTTATACCCGGGCATTCCGGGCACTGGCACCGCCTTTACTCCTGCCGCCCACCCCTTCTTCATGGCTTCAAAGAAACACTTGTAAGCGCCTGCGAGAATCTCTTCTCTGGTCACTGTGAACCTCCTTATCGTATGGATTTCAATACGCATCGCATCGCGCGACTCGTTGTGCTCCTGCGAGCAAACTATGCCATTTACAGTAAAAGTCAATGGCGAGCTCTCATCAAGGTATACTGCACACATGGAAATTTTAGAACTGGCGAAAGAAGAGTTGCCGGAGCAACTTCTTGAGATCCCGGAGCCGCCCGAGCGGTTGTGGATGCAGGGCGCATGGCCGGCGGCTGGCACGAAGACGCTCGCGGTCGTGGGCTCGCGCGCAGCCAGCCGCTATGGAAAGGAGGCGACCGCCGCGCTCATCGGCGGGCTTGCTGGCTACCCCGTGTCTATTGTCTCGGGTTTGGCGCTCGGGATCGACGCTGCCGCACACGAAGCGGCGCTTGCAGCAGGTCTGCACACCATCGCCATCCCTGGCTCGGGCCTTGGCGAGTCTGTGCTCTACCCGCGCGCAAACCGCGCGCTCGCTGCACGCATCCTTGCAGAGGGTGGCGCGCTGCTCTCTGAGCACGAGCCGGAACATAAAGCCGCGCCGTGGGACTTCCCTTCGAGAAATCGCATCATGGTCGGTCTCGCCGACGCCGTGCTCGTGATCGAAGCAGCCGAACGCTCCGGCACACTCATCACCGCGCGGCTCGCGAGCGAATACAATCGCGACCTGCTCGCCATTCCGCATCGCATCGGCGACCCGCACGGCTTTGGCGCACATCTTTTCTTGCGACTTGGCGCGGCGCTCGTGACCGAGCCGTTGCACATTTTGGAGGTGTTGAAAATCGCGCCCCGTGAGGATACCTGTGCAACACCAGGTGTTGCACACATTCCTGCCGACCTCTCCAGCACCGAGCACGCACTCTACGTCGCACTTTCCGAACCACGCTCGCGCGACGAGCTCATCCGCGCTTCGCACCTAAGCGCCGGCGAAGCTCTCACCGCACTCGTCTCCCTCGAACTTCGCGGCCTCATCAAAGAACAATACGGCGCGTGGCGCCGTATGTAACGAATAAAACACCGGGGCTCGCAACTTTGTGCAAGACTCCCGGTGTTCTTGAGGTCCCAACTAGCCCAAGAGTTATCCCAGCTCTTGCCACTCATCAGGTGTAAAACCAATTTTTTTCGCCACTTCCAACTCTTTCTGCCAATCGTCAGCTTCCTTCTTCTCTGCAGCAAATCGTTTAATGCATTCGTTGCAAATTCCCAAATCACCATGGACGAAGACCTTTTCCACTTCGTCTTTTCCTCTTCCGCAAAATGTGCATCGAGCCACTTTTCGTTTACTCATTTGAGCTCCTCCTTGAGTAAATGAGTTGCAAGCACCATTAAGACCATCGTATTCACTTCTATTTAAAATATATCACGGGTTTAAAAATTTGCAATAATTTGCACTCGAATCCCCACAGTAACAGTTGACGTCATTGTGGTACTCGCGGTATCAGTAATTGAATGTCGAAGACACTTCTCATTGTCGAGTCACCAACGAAAGCACGCACGATCGGCACCTATCTCGGAAACGAATACGAGGTGCTTGCGTCTGTGGGTCACGTGCGCGACTTGCCGAAATCAAACAAAGACGCAGTCGATATTGCACACGGTTTCGCACCGCGCTATGTCGTGCCTGCCGAGAAGCGCGAGGTCATCGAGCGCATCAAAAAAGCAGCGGCCAAGGCGAGCGACATCTTTCTCGCAACCGACCCCGACCGCGAGGGCGAAGCGATCGCGTGGCACATTGCGGAGACCACGGGTCTCAAAAAGCCGCAGCGTGTTGTCTTTCACGAGATCACGAAGCACGCAGTCGAGGAAGCGCTCGCACATCCGCGCGCCATAGACGAGCACTTGCGCGAAGCACAGGAAGCGCGGCGCGTCTTGGACCGCATCGTCGGGTACGACCTCTCCGGGCTCATCTGGAAGAAAGTGCGCTACGGCCTCTCAGCTGGGCGCGTGCAGTCGCCGGCACTTCGGATCCTCGCCGAGCGCGAACGCGAGATTAAAGCCTTCGTACCGGAGACCTTTTACATAATCGACGCACTCTTCAAAGCTCACGGCGAGGAGTTCCCGGCTCGCTGCACCGAGGAGCCGAAAAGCGCCGAAGAAGCGGCGCGCATCGTGCGCGAAGGAAAGAAGGCGTCCTGGTTTATCGGCAAGATTTCCGTACGTGCCGAAGAGCGCGCGCCTCGGCCGCCTTTCACCACCTCTACGCTCCAGCAGACTGCCTCGACGCGCCTCGGCTTCTCGCCTTCGCGCACAATGCGCGCCGCACAGAAGCTCTACGAAGCCGGCCATATTACCTACATGCGTACCGACTCGGTGAACCTTGCAAAGGAAGCCGTGGCAAAGATGGCGGGCACGGTCGAGCGCGAGTTCGGCAAGGAGTTCGTGCAGGTGCGCGCGTACAAAACAAAGAGCAAGAACGCGCAGGAAGCGCACGAAGCGGTGCGCCCGACCGACCCTTCGCGTGCACACGCGGGCGCCACAACCGATGAACAGCGCCTCTACGAGCTCATTCGCACACGCGCGCTCGCCTCGCAGATGGCCTCCGCAAAAACCGAGCGCACGAGTGTCACGGCGCAAGCAAATGCCGCAGGTCCTGACGGAGGAAGGACAGATATTCCTGCGTTCAGCACGAGTGGCTCGCGTGTCCTTTTCCCCGGCTGGCTCGCGCTCGACACTGCGGCCCGCGGCGAAGATGTCGAACTCCCCAAGCTCGCCGAGGGCGACCCGCTCGCGCTCGTTTCGCTTACCGACACCGAGAAACAGACCGAGCCGCCCAAGCGCTACACCGAAGCCGGCCTCATCAAGGAGCTCGAGAAGCGCGGTATTGGCCGCCCCTCCACCTATGCAAGCATCATGAAGACCATCCAGGACCGCGGCTATGTGGAGCGCGCGCAGCGCACGCTCGTGCCGACCGCCACCGGCATGGTCGTCTCGGGCTGGCTCGAAGAACACTTCCCCTCCTACATCAGCGACTCGTTCACTGCAGAGATGGAAGACGAGCTCGACGAGATCGCGCGCGGCGAACGCGGCTACGTGGAAACGCTCGACGCTTTTTACGGCCCGTTTGAAAAAGCGATCGCCGCAAAGGAGTCACTCCCGAAAGCGACCTCGCTGGGCGATGTGCCGGCGGAATTTTCCTGCCCGGTCTGTGGCGGCCCCATGGAGTACAAGCTCGGTCGCGGCGGTGTGTTCATGAGCTGCAAGCGCTACCCCGAGTGCACCGGCGCGCGCCAAGAAAACGGCTCAGAAATTAAAGCCGACGAGCCCATCGGCACCGACCCGGCAAGCGGCCAGCCTATTTATGTACGCACCGGCCGCTATGGCCCGTATGTCGAAATGCCATTGCCAACCCAAGAAAGCGAACAGAAAGTGGTGCGCGGCAAAGGCAAGAAGGCAAAGAAGCAGAAAGTCGACGCGAAGCGCGCGAGCATTCCCACAGGCAAAGACCCGGCGAGCGTGACACTCGAAGATGCCCTCAAGTATCTTTCGCTCCCGCGCGAGCTCGGGATGCATCCGGACACCGGCATGCCTGTTACGGCGAGCACCGGCCGCTTCGGCCCCTACGTCGCACACAACGGTGAGTTCCGCTCGCTCAAAGGCGCTGACGACCCCTACACCGTCACGCTTGAGCGTGCGCTCGAACTCTTTGCCACGCCGAAAGCACCGCCTAAGGGCGCGACGATCGTGCGCGACATAGGCAAGCACCCAAAGACCGGCAAGATGCTCACGCTCTACAAATCCAAGCAAGGCTTCTTCCTCAAGAAAGGCCTCCGCCGCATCTACCTGCCCGACGACACGAACCCTGACGCGCTCACGCCAGAAGAGGCGGCGGCATTCCTGGCGTAAGGAGAGGAAAGACCAAGCGCGGCGGGCCGAAGGTCCTGACGCAGGAAGGGCCGAAGGCCCGCCGCGCTTGGTCTTTCTCGCGTCATGGAGTATGCTGACGCTATGGTGTCTGTCAAGGATATTCTTGGGCAGATGAAAAATCCGTCGGTTGCGGACGAGGTGCTCATCCGCAAGGCGTATGCCTTTGCCGAAAAAGCGCACGAGGGACACACCCGCTACTCCGGCGAGCCCTACTTCATCCACCCAGCGGCCGTCGCTCTGCAGCTCGCACAGATGGGCCTCGACGCGCCCACTATAGCCGCAGGCCTCTTGCACGACGTCATCGAAGACACGGGCACGAGCGCGGAAGAAGTCGACCACGAATTCGGCCGCGAAGTGCTCTTCCTCGTCCAAGGCGTCACCAAGCTCGGTACGCACAAGTACCGCGGCGCCGAGCGGCATGCCGAGTCGCTCCGCCGCCTCCTGGTGGCCACCTCCGCTGACGTGCGCGTACTCATCATCAAGCTGGTTGACCGGTACCACAACATGACCACGCTCGCGCACGTGCCCGAGCTTAAGCGCCAGCGCATCGCCCTCGAGACCGTGGAGATTTACGCACCCATCGCCGACCGCCTCGGGATGGGCCGCTTGAAAAGTGACCTTGAAGACCTCGCCTTCCCCTACATCGACCCCGACGCATACCAGCACACGCTCGAGCTGCGCAAACTCAAGAATAAAGAAAACGAGAACGGCCTCGCACTCGTGAAAAAAGCCCTCCAGCGCGAGCTCGTGCGGAAAGGGTTCACGACCTTCCGCACCGATATTCGTGTCAAAGGCCTCTGGAGCCTGCACCAAAAGCTCAAGCGTAAACACGATGACATCACCGAAATCCACGACATTGCCGCCCTGCGTGTCATCGTGCCGACGATAGACGACTGCTACCACGTCCTCGGCGTCATCCACATGCTCTGGAAGCCGCTCCCGGGCAATTTCAAAGACTACATCTCCTTCCCCAAACCAAACGGCTACCAGTCGCTCCACACCACCGTCGTGACGAGCGAAGCCGGCATCGTCGAGATCCAGATACGCACCGAAGAGATGCACCGACGCGCGCAGTACGGTATCGCCTCGCACATGAGCTACAAGACGCTCGGCAAAGACGCCCCCAAGAATGCCTCCGAAAGTTTTTCATTCTCGTGGATCCGCAGCCTCGTCCCTACGCTCCTGCGCTTCTCGAAAAAAGAGGAGTCGCCAGCCACTGAGGAGATGATTGACCGACGGCGCAAGAAGCACACCGCGCCGGAATGGCTCACCGACCTCGCCGATGCACACGCTTCCATTGCTGGTACAGAGGAATTCATCGCCGGCCTGAAGGAAGATTTCTTCTCGCACCGTGTGTTCGTCTTCACCCCAAAAGGTGACGTGGTGGACCTACCGATCAACTCCACACCGCTCGATTTTGCCTACGCGATACACAGCGACCTGGGCAATCACCTGCAGGGCGCGAAAGTAAACGGAAAGCTCGTAGCCTTCGACACCGAGCTTCATAACGGCGACATCGTCGAGGCGGTCACGCGCCCTTCCGCACGCCCCTCCGCGAAATGGCTCGATTACGCGCGTACCTCGCTCGCGCGACGACACATCCGCGCAGTACTCTCGGCTGAGGCGACCACTCACGTGGCAAAGAAACCTATACGGTGAAATTACGGATAGCGTAGAGCTCGTCATCCTCTTCGCTCGCGGCGGGAGCCGGAGCCGGCGCTTCAGGAGCAACAGTCTGCGGCTCTGGTGAAGTTCCCGGAGTCTCTTGCGCCATACTGGGCGTTTCTGCGATTGCCGCGATATCACCCGACTCGATGGAAGCATTGCGCGCCTCCTCGCGCGCAGCAAACGCATCCGCGATGTGCGCTAAATCTTCTGGTGAGAAAAATTCGATCAGGAGCCGGCCGCCATTCGGGCGGTTCTCGATGACCACGCGCGTCCCGAGCGTCTCGGTGAGTGCCTTCTCGAGCTCCATCATTTCCGGCGTCTTGTTCTTCTTGCGGATCTTGTCGGTCGCGATGCGCCGGGCAAGCTGCTCGGCGACGCGCACGGAAGTCTTGCGCAGCACGATGTCGCGGAAGAGCGTATCGCGCTCCTCAGGACGGTCCGAAAGCATCAAGAGCGCACGCGCATGCCCCTCAGTGATCTCTTTTCCGACAACGGCCTGCTGGATCGCTTCAGGAAGCTGCAGGAGGCGGATGCTGTTTGAGACGTACTCGCGGCTGCGGCCAACCTTTGCACCGATCTCCGCGTGCGAGAGGCCGAATTCATCCGCAAGCTGCGCGAGCGCCTTGGCGCGATCGATTGCATTCAAATCTTCGCGCTGGAGGTTTTCGATGATAGCGAGTTCAAGTTTGACCTGCCGATCTTCGTGCCCGCTGCGGATGACCGCTGGCACCTGTGTGAGCCCCACGAGCTTTGAAGCGCGCAAGCGGCGCTCGCCCGCGATGAGCTCATATTCAGAGGCGATGCCACCATCGGGCTTGGTGTGCTCAACGCGCGTCACGACGAGCGGCTGTAAGACGCCGTATTGGCGGATAGACTCCGCGAGCGCCTTCAAGCGCGCTTCGTCAAACTCGCGACGTGGCTGGTAGGGATTCGGGTGGATCTTCTCCGTCTCAATCCAAAAGACGGAATCGTATTTCGTCGGTTCCTGCATGGGCGAATTGTAGCATGTCGCGCAGCAGACTCACGATTGCGAACTGTGCGCAAAACGCATAGGATATACCTGACGCCGCGGTGGTGGAATCGGTATACACGAGGGTCTCAAAAACCCTTGCTGGTAACGGCTTGCGGGTTCGAGTCCCGCCCGCGGCACACCAAAATGAGAACAGCGCGGCCGGGCATTGCCCGGCCGCGCTGCCTTGCTCCTTCGTCCGTCCACGCTCTACAGCTTCCCCACCAAGCCCATCCCCGGCTCGATGTCGTCCTCGCCGGGTTCCCAGGAGGCTGGGCAGACTTTGCCGTTGTTCGTCGCAACGTATTGGAGCGCCTGAAGCTTGCGCAGTGTCTCGCGCGCCGAGCGACCCACGCTGTTGTCGTTGATCTCCATACTGCGCAGGAGGCCATGCGGATCCACGATGAACGTCCCGCGAAGCGAGAGGCCCTCGTCTCGCGTGTAGGAAGGATCGCCGCCCTCGACGAGCGTGCCGAATGCGCGCGCGATCTTGCCGGACGGATCGGCACCCATCGGATACTCGATCGCACGAATGCCCTCGGACGAATCGTGCCATGCTTTGTGCGTGAAGACCGTGTCGGTCGAGAAGGATACGATCTCGGCACCGAGCTTCTTGAATTTCGGATAGAGTGCGGCAAGCTCCTCAAGCTCGGTCGGACACACAAACGAAAAATCTGCTGGGTAGAAGACGAGCACCGCCCACTTGCCACGCAGGTCCGAGAGTTTCATCACGCGCGCCTCACCGTTTTGCAGGGCTTCGAACTCGTAATTCGGGATCATCTCGCCGACACGTACGAGCGACGCATGCTCGAAGACCGGGTCGTGGAAATCGCCGCAAAACTCGCAATAGGTACTCTTTTGTGCGTTGTCGTTCATAGGCGAAAAGGGTTAGTCGATAAGTTGGTGCCCGCATGATAGCATCCAAGCGTGACGGAAGCCAAAATACCTATTCTCTGCGTAATCGGGCCGACTGCTTCGGGAAAAACGAGTCGCAGCGTGGCCGAAGCGAAGGCGCGCGGCGGCGAAATAATCTCCGTGGACTCGCGGCAGGTGTATCGCGGTCTCGACATCGGCACGGAAAAAGTTACGCCCGAGGAGATGCAGGGCGTGCCGCACCATCTGCTCGACATCCGCGACCCCGAGGAGCGCTACAGCGCCGGAGATTTCGTGCGCGACGCATCGCAACTCATCGAAGAGATTCACGCGCGCGGCAAGCTGCCGATACTCGCTGGCGGTACACATTTTTATTTCGACGCACTCTTGCATGGGCTCCCTGCCGAGGTGCCGGAAAATACTGCGCTGCGTGCGGAGCTGGAGAAACTTTCGGATGAGGAGCTTTTCGCGCGGGTCCGCGAAGCGGACCCGCGCCGCGCAGAAGAACTCGACCCGAAAAACCGTCGACGCCTCATTCGCGCACTCGAGATCATCGTGACACTTGGTTCCGTCCCTCGTCGCAGAGCCGACTCGGGATCTCGCTATCGCTCGAAATGGATCGTCATCGACCCTCCTAAAGAGGTGCTCCGCGAGCGCATAGACATACGCCTCAAAGACGCGTTCGCGCGCGGACTCATAGACGAAGTCCGCCGCACCCGCGAGCGCGTCGGCGACGCACGTCTCAATGAGCTCGGCCTCGAATACCGCATCGTCGGCGAATATCTCCGAGGCGAGCGCTCAGAAGATTCGCTCTTCCCCGCACTCTCTGCCAAGCTTTGGCACTATGCCCGCCACCAGAAAGCCTGGCTGCGGAAGCTTGCTTTAGCTAGTAAGTGAGCAGAACGACGTTATCCGGATATCCCAGTGATTACTCTCTTTTACGTACTGATTGCTGCTCGAGGGATTGTATGAATTCGCATTGCACGAGTCCGTGTACGCTGGCCCGGGACCATCGCCATTGCGCTGTCCTACATATTTCATGTGCTGAGTAATGTAGGAATCTAGCATGCTCCCGAGACCAAGATCTACCTTGTACCCATTGCCGTGACTGTAGGTACCCACCGCGTGCCCAGGCTCGGAACCGCCAGTTACCGTGACCGTGCAGCCACTCCCGCACGCCTGTTTGAGATTTATGATCTGCTGAATGGTCGTTGGCTGTAGGCCACCCACATTGGTGCAACCCGTGCCGTCGCTTCCGACCAGACACATGACGTGATTCACATTGATGCCCGCCGCGGCAAGCTGCGCCCGTACTGCAGCTTCGTCTCCCGTAGCTGGCACCACCACGACCGGCGACGTCGGCGTGACCGTAGGTTTCGGAGTTATCGCGGCTGGTTTTGCGACCGGCAGACAGAGTGAAGAATCCGACGGCTGGAGAAGCTGCGTGAACGATGCGACCGAACCCGTGGTGACGACAGAGATGATGGAATTCACGATGAGCCACGCCGCGACCACGATGACGAAGCCGATGAGCGTGTCGGTAAGCACCTTCTTCCCCTTATCAAGATTGCTCGGCGACGCAGGGTTCGTGACGAAAAGGAACCCCGCGTATGCGATGAGGATCACCGCGAGCATGCCCGCCACGATGACCGAGTCGCTCATGATCTTCTGCACGATCGAAAACACCGCGCCGTATCCGAGCGGACAAGTTTCCTGCGGGACGATCGGTTGTAGTGTGTCAGCAGCAGAAACCGCGATCGGTGCGAGAAGTATAGCCCCAAGCGAGACGCGCCGCAGAACCGTATGCATGGTCATGGCTCCAGTATACCCCGCTCAGGCTGATGCACGTTTATTTTTCCACTGCGAACCCAGACATACACTCCCATACTTGCTATTATGTGTTCATGAAGCTTCGAGAAAAAGAACTAGCAATAAAACTCCGTAGAGAAGGAAAAACTCTAAACGAGATCTCTGCCCAAGTTGGCGTTGCCAAAAGTTCGGTATCCCTGTGGGTTCGCGATCTTATGCTTTCACATAAGGCGCGTTCTCGTATTGCAAGCATGCAATCAGCGGGCCAGAAAGCCGCCCGACAGGTTCGCATAGAGCAAACGCGCATTAAGTTGCAGACAGCAAAAGAAGAAGCCGAGGAGCTGATGCAGAGAACCACTCTACACAAAGATCACGCGCTCATGGCGTGCGCATTACTGTATTGGTGCGAAGGAACAAAAGATGCAAACGACAAGACGTTCACCTTTTCAAATTCTGATCCTCAGTTAGTACAAGCGTTCATGACGCTCATGCGACGCGCGTTCTCACCAGAAGAGTTGAAATTCCGCGCACGAATGCATCTTCACGAATATCACGATGAACGCGTCCAAAAAAGATTCTGGTCGAGAGTGACCGGCATACCCGAGGAGCAATTTTCTAAAACGTTTTGGAAACCACACACGGCAAAAACGATACGGGAAGGCTACCCGGGATGCATCCACATAGACTATTACGATGTCCGGGCAGCTCGAAAAATTCACGCAACTGCGCGTGCTTTTCTCCAAAATGTGATACAGTGATGTCGCGCCTGGGTCCATAGGCTCAATGGTAAACCGCGGGACTCCAAATCCCGTTTTGCTGGTTCGAGTCCAGCTGGGCCCGCCCAAACCAAAACCGCGCCGGCTTCGCCGGCGCGGTTTTGTGTTTGTTCCTCCGATTTATTGTTGAGG
>JAJYJQ010000048.1 GCA_021789225.1 bacterium
CACGCTCGCGCTTGATCCCGCCGTACGAGCCTGGCTCGCCGAGAAGGGCTACGACCCGCAGTACGGCGCTCGTCCGCTGCGCCGCACGATCCAGGACCGGATCCTTACCCCGCTCGCCTCGATGATGGTGAGCCAAGGCCTCCTCGAGGGGGGTACGGTTACCGTCTCGCTTAAGAACGACGAGCCGTACTTCGAGGTAAAGAAACACTCTGCCCGCGGCGTCCGCAAATCAGTTCCCGTTGCATAGTCGCGCGTCATCTGCTAGATTTTCCGTATGTCACAAGACCGTCTGCTCAAGCTCAGATCCACCAAGTCCGCGCACGTCATCTGGACGCGCAAGAACAAGAAGAAGGTGGAGCGCAAGATCGAACTCGTGAAGTACGACCCGACGTTGCGCAAGCGCGTGCCTTTCAAGGAGGTGAAGAAATAAAAATCGCCGTTGTCGCGGATGGTATGCTGAGAGGCATATGAAAAACGACAAGATTATCTGGCTGTTCATAGCGATCCTTATAGCTGCTGTCGCGGTGTTGATTATCGTTTCCCGTTCCGGGAACAGTTCCGCGCCTTCCGCACCGGCGGCGACAACGACTGCCGCTACGACGACGTCCGCGGCCGGGGTGCCTTCGACCAAGCCTGTACGCACCACGAGCGGTGCTAAGAAAACCGCGACCAAACCTGCACCGACGATCGCTGCGAAAGTTTCTGGCATCGGACCGCTCTCGTATCTGATCAGCCTTAAGGAACCGCTCGTCTGCTCGGTCAAGACGACGACCCTTTCCATGAAGCGTTCCGGGACTGTCTATGTCGCGGGCGGGAAACTCCGCGGCGACTTCTTGAGTTCGGTGAATGGCGTTCTCGTCAATGCCTCGATGATCGACGACGGCACGCATCTGTACGCCTGGGCGAGCGGGGCGACCAAAGGTCTCGAGCTCCTCGCCGCATCGAGCGCGAGCGGCAATGCGATAGCGAACGCAGGAGGCATCGACCTCGCTGCGCAAGTATCCTATGCCTGTAATGCTTGGGCCGAGGACTCGAACGTCTTCATTCCGCCGACTTCCGTCACCTTCTCGAATAGTCTCTAAGGGTTTGCGCGAGAACGTGTGTTAAACTGAAAGGATTAATCCTAACGCATTTCTTATGGCATTCGCACGATTCATGGCTAGCTTCTCAGGCAGGGCGCTTCGCGTCGTGGTTGGCCTCCTCCTCATTTGGTGGGGACTTGGCATGGCGTCGGCGGCGGGTACGATCATCGCTGTCATCGGCGTCATCGCCGCGCTCGCGGGGCTTTTTAACTTCTGCATCGTCGCCCCGTTTTTTGGCGCGCCGTTCTCCGGCAAAAATATCCCGTCTGCTACAGCACAGGGATAATTTCATCTGCCCGCTAAGCACGCGGTCGTCCTGGTGGACGACCGCGTGCTTTGTAATTGTGTTGGATGCACCTAAGGATACTTGCATTAGCACTAATGGGCGGAGTCTTTAGTAATTGAACGACGTGTTTGTCTGCGAGTAAGCCGAGCATGAATGCTATCATCCGTGCATGAGAAAAGACCCGGTAACCTCGAATTTCGTTGTCGTGATAATCGACATGCAAGATTTTTTCCTGCGCAGGTTTGATGCGGTGGTTCGGAAAGAGGTTGTTGCGAATCAGCAGGACATTATCGATTTTTGTAATAAAAATGGCGTGCCCGTCGTTCTCGTTGAGTACGAGGGGAAGGGCCGAGGACGGACGCTCTCTGTGTTACGAAATCGCATCAAGAAATCACTGCTTGTGGACGTGATAAGCAAACCGAATAACAGCGCCTTTCGAGACACGGATCTCGAGGGGCTCATGAAAGAGTTAAAAGTGCGTAGCATGGTTCTTATGGGCATCAACGCCAGTGGATGCGTGCAAGACACGGCCATAGGCGCTTTAAGAAGGGGCTACAAGATCGTGACTTCAAGAGGAGTGATCGCAAGTTCTTCTGTTCGTGATAAGTATCTAAATACAAGCAAAAAGTGGTACTCGAAGAAAGGTAAATTCTTTGAGAGTCCAGAGGCTTTGAAGGACTTTTTACAAAAAATTAGTTGAACCGGTTCGATTTCTGGAAGGTCTCCCTAATAAAAAGTAGAACCGAGTTCAAAAATACGGCTTATTTGCTGGAGACCTCTCGGTCACTTGCCTTGTCACTACAGGGCGGTGTCACCCGGTCTCACACCTGGTGGTATGAGGCACTTCAAGGGCCTTTGAGCGGAAAATCGGGATTCCATGACCGACCCCACTCGGTAGGGGCTCCCAGAAGATGATTTTTAGATTTCTGACACTTCTGAGATTATCTTCTCAATGTTCGGAAATCCCTTTTCGAATATCTCAATGATTTGCTCCGCATGCTCAGGATCTCGCTGGAGCTGTTCCTTGTCCGGGAAGAATTTGTTCATGGTCAAGTCGACCAAACGTTCCTTTGTCCAGTGAGGGATGTCGTATTTCTCGATGAGGTCCTGGATGGTGAGGTGGACCATCTCATGGAATGCGGTGTACAAGGGTCCTCGATTAGAGGTTTTGTTCAAATTAAGCTGAATGACGTCAGGGTATCCATAGCTGCCGCCAGTCCCGTATCTTGAAAGAAATATCTTATACGCTTGGGGTAGTGGCCGTCCCAGAGTCTTCAATTTCTCAATGAAGTCGCTCGACTCAGCTTCCCATGCTTTCTCGAGCTCCCGTGCTTTTTCAGAATATGCGTGGTCTCGGTACTCCGCTTCGACAGCAGCGCGCACCTCCTCATTGGATACCTCCATGCTGTTCTCCAGATGGTCTTTGATACTTTGCGGTAATCCAACCCGATAGCCATTCTCCACAAACCAGGGATATCTCCTAACCGTATTCCAGACCCTCGATGTCTCTGCGTCTGCCGAGTAGTGCAGTTCTACCGGTATGCTCGGACTTTCGGGCGATGGGAGTTCCTCGCTTCGGGGAATTCTTTCCATGGAGTTAAGTATAGCGGATGCGCGTTCGCGCGCATCTTACATGACCTCTTTAGGTCGCTCTGGCGGGGTATCTCACTCGGACACTTACCTTATCACTGGTTGGCGGGCCCACCAGGACTCGAACCTGGAACGCTGCTTTTGGAGAGCAGTATCTTACCATTAGACGATAGGCCCCTACCTCTCAACGATAGCAGACACAGGCTGATGGGGAAAGCGGCTCTAGGCAGGGCGGGCGGGCGGTATGATAGGGGTATGCGTTCCAAGCTCCCGCTCTTCGCGCTCACGCTCGCGCTCGGCGTGTTCGTATTGCCTCATGTGGTGCACGCGGCGATCCCGTTCTTCGGGCCCATCATCGACGCCAAGCAGCTGGGCAGCAACACCTGCGCCCTCGGCTGGGGTGCGGTGATTATTGTCGTCAAT
>JAJYJQ010000049.1 GCA_021789225.1 bacterium
GCCCGAATGTAGAAGGGCGCGGCACCATCCGCGACACGGGCAAGCGTTTCAAAATTACGAAAGAGGAGTCCAGCTCTGCAGGCGTCCGTCGCGTGAAGGGGGTATTGACCAAAGACTAATTTTATAGTACAAAATATCCAGGTGCGTATACGCGCAAAACGGCTCTTTGGCATTCACGAGTCATCAGCGAATCATACAAACAGGGGAAAAACGATGGAAAAGAAGGATGTGTCCAATGTGGTCGGCTGGAAGCCGAATCGGTTGTATTGGCGAGCAGTTTTTGCTTACGGAAAACTCCTCGCGTTGATCGGTGGCGTGCCCAGCCTCTTTCTTGTGGTCCTCTCGGGACCCCCAAAGAGGGAGTTACCGGTTTAGGTTTATGTTCCTTTTTCTTCATCGTACACGTGTTGGAACTCATGGATGATGACGATGTGTGGCGGCAACGTAATTTGGAAGTAAGCCAGACCATACTCAACGTATTGTGGAGCTTCCCGGCACTTATGTGGGGCGTGGTTAAAGCGTTACGGAAAAATAATCGTTGTCTTCTGTGAGAAGTGCAACATCACCCCGTGTGAGCAGGCACAACGCAACGCCGCGGTTTCGCGCACGACTTTTTGTCGCGCAGCGAACCGCGGCGTTTCTTTTTATGCGCACATGAGCAGCGCGGCGGCGCGAAGCGCCGCCGCGCTGCTGCTATACTAGGTTGCATGAGTTTCTTCTCGCTCTTTCGGGACACGGCCGAGTCGGTCGTACTCATTGACATCGGCTCAGCATCGGTTGCCGGCACCTATGCGCGATTTGAAAACGGCAAGAAACCTGCGCTGTACTACACCGCACGCGTGCCGATTCGCGCACGGCAAGGCGAGAGCGCACTCGCCAACATGGAGCGAGCGCTCGCAAGCCTCGCCAAGACGCTTGTGCATGAGGGCGCGCCGGCTTTTGCGCGCGCGACGGGGAGCGGATCCGTCGATCGGGTGATCGTCTCCGTGGCGTCGTTGTGGCAGGAGACGCGCGTGCACACCGAGCGGATGAGCAAAGAGACGCCATTTCGCTTCACGCAGCACCTCATGGACGATCTCGTGGAAAAGTCTGCTGCGCCTGCGCAGGGCCGCACGCCGACGACCGAGATGGTCATCGCTACCCGCCTCAATGGTTACGACGTGACAAATCCCTTCGGGAAAATGGTCAGCGAAGCAGAAGTGGTGGCGCTCTCCTCGTCTCTCGCGCAAGACGCGGCCGAGACGATCAGCCGGGTCTTGCGCCGCACTTTTCATACCTCAGACATAGCGCTCACCGCTTTTGCGCCGGTCATGTTCCTGGCACTGCGTGATCTCTTCACACTCGAAAAAGACTTCTTTGTCATGGACGTAAGCGGAGAGACGACCGACCTCTTGCTCGTGAAGGATGCGGTCTTGCGTGAGGCTATGAGCGTGCCGCACGGTTTGAATGAGCTTCGCCGCGCCGCCATCGAGGCCGGGCTCGATTCGGCAGCGCCAGACGGCCCGATCCGGGCGGTGAAAGAAACCGTCCTGCTCGACTCGGCGCACAACAGCCGCTTTGCTGCGCACATGCAAGCAGCTCGCGAAGCGTGGGTGAAAGGCCTCGCGGATGCGTTTCGCACCCTCATGGCAAATTATGCGCTTCCGCACACGCTCTTCCTGCTCGCGGACGAGTCGGCGCACGAGTTTCTTACGCACATCCTTCAGGACCCAGATTTCCGCTCCCTCTGGCTTTCAGACGAGCCGATGCAGGTGCGCTATATCGACCCGGGCCAGCTCGCACCTTTCGTGGCGCACCACGGCCGATCGAAAGGGGACACGTTTCTCTCGATGCTCGCGCTCTATGCGGTGAAGGAGAAGGATCTGGCCGATTCGGTTGTCCACGGGTCGGCGCACTAGACGAGCTTGCGCTCCTGCGCGCCGCGGTATACTAAAGTGCAAACTAGCCGAACTAGCCATTTTATTTATGATGATGCGCAAAACCCTCGAAGATATTATCCCGCCGTCGCGCCGTACCGCTATCGCGCCGGCGGAAAAGGAAGCACCGAGTGCTCCGCAGACGCCGCCACCCACCGAGCGCCCGCCGCGCCAGAGGACCAGCTTCAGCGCTTCGTACCTGCCGGCAATCGTCGCGTTTGCAGTTATCGTCCTTTCGGGTGCGGCACTCTTCGTATTTTCTGGTGCTCGGGTGGAAGTCGACCCCATGACGGCAACGGCAAATATCTCGAACACGTTCAGCGCATCTACTGCGGCAGCCTCCTCGACCGCGCCAGCGCCGCTTCCGTTTGCGGTGGTGAGCGTAAAGAAGGTCGCCTCACAGGCTGTCTCGGCAAGCGGCACCGAGACCGTCAACCAGCCTGCGCAGGGCACCATTACCATCTACAACGCGCAGACCAAGGTGCAGAAACTCGTGGCAAACACGCGCTTCGCGGCCTCGAACGGTCTCATTTTCCGCATCCATGAGGCGGTCAGCGTCCCGGCGGCGCACGGCATCGTCCCCGGCTCGGTCACCGCGACCGTGTATGCGGATGCGCCAGGAACCCAGTACAACATCGGCCCATCAGCCTTCACACTCCCGGGGCTTGCCGGCTCGGCGCTCGCTAGCAAGGTGTACGCCAAGTCCACCGAAGCCATGACCGGCGGCTTCTCGGGCACGCGTGCGCAAGTGCCGGCCGAAGCGGAAGCCTCGACGCGCGCAACGCTGCGCACCGCACTCGAAAAGGATCTGGCAAACGCCATCAAGAGCCAAGTCCCGCCCGACTACGTCCTCCTCACGGGCGCAGCCACCTCTACCTATGCCGACCTCCCGACGCAGCCGGGCTCCAAGTCCGATGAAGCGAATGTGCAGGAGGAGGGAACCATGACCGCCGTCGTCTTCCCCTCGGCAGCGCTCGCGAAGGCGGTCGCGACAAATATCAGCGGCACCTATAGCGGCCAGCCAGTCACCCTCGCTGATACGAGCGGCCTCACGCTCGTGCCCGCACACGGGATCCCGGCCTCGCAGAGCGATTCTGGAAAAACCTTTGATTTCTCGCTCTCAGGGAGCGTGACGGTCGTGTGGACGGTGGATCAGAACCGCATCGCCGCGGCCGTGGCGGGGAAGACGCGCGACGAAGCGCAGACCGTGCTCAAAGGGTTTCCGGAGGTGAAGCAGGCATATCTCACGCTGCGACCCTTCTGGGCGAGCGCCTTCCCGGAGGAGCCGGCCGACATTACCGTCGTCGTGGACGCACCGAAAGTGGCAGCTGTGGATGCATAAGTTCAGAAACATTTGAGACTCCTCCTTAACCAAGGAGTCATGAGAATCAAAAGAACAATAGAGGGCACGAAGGGCTGGTTGTA
>JAJYJQ010000020.1 GCA_021789225.1 bacterium
CCGATCTGAGCAGGAGCGAAACAAATACGAACGCCCAATTGAATGAGTGGGGATACGCGACACCGCCCATGAGGACGACTCGTCCATAGAGCGCGACGATGCTGTACGCGGCGAGCGCAAAGAGCATGAATGCGACCGAGAAGATCGTTCGAAGTGACATGCTCACAGCATAGCACCTCACCGCGCCGCGCTACGCGCGGCGCGGCTTTATAGGCTCTCAGCGCCCGCGCTTTTTCGGAGACTCCTTCCCCTCGAGCGCGTAGATCTCGTCGCGAATGATGGCCGCGGTTTCAAAGTCGAGCGCCGCAACCGCCTCGGCCATCTGTGCACGCTTCTCTTTGATGAATTTCTTCGGATTCTTCTTGTAAAGCTCGGTGTCGATCGAGAGCATCGAGTCGATGGCAGTATCGTGTTCGCTCCGCATCGACTCGGCGATGTCGCGGATCTCCTTATGGATAGTCTTCGGCGTGATGCCATGCTCCGTGTTATACGCCATCTGCAGCGCGCGGCGGCGATTCGTCTCTTCGATAGCGCGCGTCAGTGAGCCGGTCATCACGTCGGCATACAAGAGCACGCGGCCGGATACGTTGCGTGCTGCGCGGCCGATAGTCTGGATGAGCGAGGTCTCCGAGCGCAGGAAACCTTCCTTGTCTGCGTCGAGGATGCCGACCAGCTCCACTTCCGGGAGGTCGAGGCCTTCACGAAGCAGGTTCACGCCCACGAGAATGTCGAACATGCCTTTGCGGAAATTCGTGAGAATCTCGATGCGCTCGATGGTTTTCACATCGCTGTGCAGATATGCCGCCTTCATGCCGCGCTTTTTCAGAAAATCGGTGAGGTCCTCGGCCATCACTTTCGTGAGCGTGGTCGCAAGCACGCGCGCACCTTTCGCGATCACCTTCTCGGATTCATCGATGAAGTCCGCCACCTGTCCGGGGTAGTCGCCATCTTCGACAACGCCGCGCACGATAAGTTCCGGGTCCACGAGCCCCGTCGGGCGGATGATCTGCTCGACCACCTGCCCCGCAGGCGGCACGGAGTGCTCGCGTTCGTAGGGGCCGGGCGTCGCACTCGTGTAGATGACCGGGCCGACGCGCGCTTCAAACTCTTCAAACGTAAGCGGGCGGTTGTCGCGCGCCGAGGGCAAGCGGAATCCGTACTCGATGAGCGTATCTTTGCGCGAACGGTCGCCCGCAAACATGCCCGCGATCTGCGGCACCGTCACATGAGACTCGTCGATGACGGTGAGGAAATCCGCGCGGCCGTCTTTGGTGTGCGGGAAATACGAGAGCAAGGTGTGCGGCGGCTCTCCCGGCGCGCGCCCGTCGAAATGGCGCGAGTAGTTTTCGATGCCAGTCGTGTAGCCCATCTCACGGATCATGGAAAGGTCGTGCAACGTGCGGCGCTTCAGGCGCTCGGCTTCGAGCGGTTTCTCTTCGCGCTTAAATTTGGCGAGCTGCTCGTCGAGTTCGAGCTTGATGTCAGCGAGTGCGCGCTCACGCTCGTCCTCGCTCGTCACGAAGTGTTTCGCCGGAAAGACGAAGACCGACTCCGGCGAGCCGATCTTCGCGCGGGAAATCGCGTCGAGCGTATCGAGCGCCGCAACCCGGTCGGTTTCATCGAACACTACGCGATAGAGTACCTTCTCATTCACCGGCATGATCTCGACGCTGTTGCCCACCGCACGGAATTGCCCGGGCGCAAGGTCGGCGTTCGTGCGCTCGAAGTAGATGCCCACAAGCTTGCGCAAAAGCTCGGCGCGAGAGAGCGCCTCCCCTACTGCGAGCTTCACGTGCACTTTTTCGTATTCCTCAGGCGAGCCGAGGCCGTAGATAGCGGAGACTGACGCGACAATGATGACATCCTTGCGCGTAAGCAGCGCCTGCGTCGCCGCGTGGCGCAAGCGATCAATCTCTGCGTTTATCATGGCCTCCTTTTCGATGTACGTGTCGGAGTGCGCGATGTACGCTTCCGGCTGGTAGTAGTCGTAGTAGGAGACGAAATAGTGCACCGCATGCTCGGGAAAAAATTCGCGGTACTCGGCGGCGAGCTGCGCCGCGAGCGTCTTGTTGTGTGCGAGCACTAAGGTCGGCTTGTCATACTGGGCGATGACGTTCGCTACGGTGTAGGTCTTGCCCGAGCCCGTTACGCCCAAGAGCGTCTGGTGACGCACGCCTTTTGTAAGCCCTTCTGAAAGAGCTTCGATGGCCTTAGGCTGGTCGCCCGCGGGCGGATAGGGGGAATGGAGCTTGAAGTTTGCCATACGCAATAGAGTAGCAGTCTACACCCGCACGCCCAAACGCACATTAAGCCGCGTAGTCGCGGAGGAAGTCTTCGCGGTACTCGTCGAAACGACCATCGAGGATGGCCTGGCGGGCACCGTCCACGAGCGCAAGGATGAACCCGAGATTATGCATGGAGGCAATGACCTGTCCGAGCATTTCATTCGCACGCAGAAGGTGCGAGACGTACGCGCGCGTGAATGTTTCCGTGCCTGGCACGACAGTTTCCGGATCGAGCGGCGTGAAGTCATTTTTGTATGCGGCATTTTTCAAGTGCATGAGGCCGCGGCGCGTGTAGATGGTGCCATGGCGGCCCATGCGCGTGGCGGCGACGCAGTCGAAAAGATCCATCCCGCTCGCAATGCCTTCGAGCACATCGCGCGGCTCGCCGATGCCCAGGAAGTGGCGCGGTTTCTCTCCCGGAAGCTCGGTTGCCGCTGCCTGGAGCGCGCCTTGCATGTCTTCCCTGCTGAAGGAGCCGCCGATGCCGAACCCATCGAAGCCCATGCTCGCGATTTCGCGCGCGTGCTCGCGACGCAAGTCTTCAAAGCGACCGCCCTGCACGATGCCAAAGAGCGCTTGCTTTTTGTTCGCTTCAAGATTTTGCCGGTGCGCCTTGAGCGATCGGTCTGCCCAGCGATGGGTGCGCTCCATGGCCTCGCGCTGATACTCCTTCCCTTCGGTTGGCGCCGTGCATTCATCAAACGCAAAGAAGATGTCCGCGCCGAGCGCGTGCTGGATCTCGACCGAGCGCTCCGGCGTAAAGCGGTGGAGCGAACCGTCGAGATGCGAAGTGAAGGTGACGCCTTCGTCGTCGATGACGGCGAGCTGCCCATGCTGGCTCGCGACGCTTTCGTCGTATACCGCAACGCCGTGCTCGCGCGGCGCCTCCTGCCCATGTGCGATCTTCGTGATGTTCTTGCCAAAGGCGGCGCCAAGCGAGAAGACTTGGAAGCCGCCCGAGTCGGTGACGGTCGGTCCTTCCCAGCCCATAAATTTCCCCACGCCACCGGCTGCTTTCACGACCGCTTCGCCGGGCTGCAGGTAGAGATGGTAGGTGTTGGCGAGCACCACTTGCGCGCCGAGCGCAGGAAGGAGCTGCGGCAGGACGCCCTTCACATTCGCCTTCGTGCCCACAGGAATGAATGCGGGCGTCTTGATGACGCCGTGCGGCGTGGTGAGCACGCCAGCACGCGCGCCGCTTCGCGGCGCGCGCTTCTCTATCTCAAAACGCATTGCACTCATGCGCTCTACGCTACCACACCAAACAAAAAACCGCCTCGTGCACGGACGAATCCATGCACGGGCGGTTTCACAATCGAACAAGAAGAAGGAACTTATTGCGGGACGCTCGGTGGCGTTGGCGGTAAGTTGTTGTCCTGCTGCTTCGCCTGAGCATAAGGCCTTACTGCAATCCCACCGCCTTCCCGCTCGGGAAAGGAAGCTTGGGTCGCTTCCGCTCGTGCGCGCACCCGCTCTGCTTCCGAGGGCGGATGCATCTCCATACCGTACGCGTCGAGTGCGAGGCACCAATCCTCTGTGTTCCGCCGGTAGGCGGAGTTGTACAGAGGGCCTGCCATTGCCCCGACTACGCCGCTCGCCGCCCCGTAATACGCACCGGCGCCGAGCACATCGCTTCCACGAGCCACAAAGTTGGCTATCCGGCTGTCGAGCCAGTAGCCGGCAGAGCCGCCACCGAAACCGCCAAGGCCGTATCGCCACCCATACTCCCATGCGGCTTTCCAATCCTTTGGCGTCGTCTCCTTCGCGACCGCCACGCACCTGGCCATCGCTTTGTCTTGGCGTTGGACCGTGTCCATCGTCAGGTCGCCATGGCCCATTTGAAAATACGCGCGAGGCGTATTTTCATAGAGCGTGCTGGCGCAGCCGCTCACAGAGAGCACCAGAAACCCAAGCAGAATGGTAAAAAGACGGCCAAAAACCTGTTTCATACCTTCGCTCCTTTCCCGCTCCGCGGGGCCCGCAAAAGCGGGAATTGATTTGTTGAAGATCCTCCAGCCCCTCCGTCGAGCCTTATAGCACGAAATTAATGATTTGTAAATGAAGACGCGCGCCGGGGGCGCGCGTCTTCATTTTAGCCTTGTGCCGCCTCGCTATTTCGCGGAGGGCGTCACCGAGAGCAATTTGACCTCGAACGTGAGCGTAGCGTTCGCCGGAATCGGCCCGTACTGCTGGCTTCCATAGCCAAGCGAAGGCGGGACCACAAGCTTGCGCACGCCGCCGACCTTCATACCCGCGACACCTTCGTCCCAGCCGGCGATCACCTGCCCCGTGCCGAGTGTGAAAGTGAAGGGCTTCCCGCCATGCGCCTGCGTGGAATCGAACACGGTACCGTCCGGGAGCGCACCAACGTATTCAACAGTAACCGAGTCACCTGCCTGTGCGACTGTGCCCGAGCCGACAGACTCATCGGTGATAGAGAGACCGCTTGCAGTCACGGTCGCTGGCGCAGGCGCTTCGGGCGCTGCTTCAGATACGGTGCTCGTTGCCTGCTCTGCTTGTATCGGCTGCACGCCGGCACTGTTTTCCGGTCTTGAGAAAAGGGACGGACCGTAAAAAATCAGACCGAGCGCGACGACAAGCGCGAGTGCGACGGCGATGGCAGTAGAGGTATTCATAGGATGTGAAAAGTGACTGGAAATAAAACTCACGATGCCGCTTCGGGCGCCTCGAGGTGTAGGGAGACGATGTCGTCGGTGATGTCGCGTACGACGTCGAGCGCGACCTCGTCAGAACCCGGCACGTGCTCTTTCAAGAACGTTGCGACCTCGTCGCCGCTCGCGTTCTGGTCCATGAGCGACGAGAACGCGTCGCGCGTCTTTTCGTCCATGCGCTCGATGAGCCGCACGAGCGTGCCCTCGAATATCGTATCAGAAAGATCCATCAAGAGCTGCTCCTGCTCCTCCGGTGAGTACGCGGAGAGGTTAAGCGCCGCGATGAGCGATTCGACGGGTGATGGTGAAAGCGTGGCGGGGTCGGGCATGGCGGTAGGTTATTGCAATTGTACAACAGGACCGAGTGTCTTCGGATCGATATGTTGCTGAACGTTCCCTGACGAATCTCGTAGGGGAGTAAAACTCTGGAAGGGCTGCTTATTTGCGGGCGCCATCGGTGAAGGATGAACCCCAAGAATCATTACCCCTGAAGCTGTGCCGTCTCCGCGTTCATAAAGAATCCTCTCTTTAGGATGCTTCAGTAGGTATTCATACGCAACAAAATGCCGTGCAAGCTGATTACCGCCGAACGCTACCAAGCGGCCAGCATTGTCTTTGCGAAGTCGCGTCTCCCCTTGTTTCCCCGCGTCACGGGTTGCTCGTGCCAAAAACTGCGCAAGCGTTTCGTTACCCGTATCGTCCGGCCCAATACCTGAACGCATCACGACCTCCACGAGCTGCTGACGTAGCTCGGGTGAGACAGTGGGCGTGTCATACAACACTTTTGAAATTGAAGTATCCGCGTACTGGCCAAGCGCTTCCGGCTGCAAGAGCTCGTGCGCAAGGTGCGGCACGCTGCCGATTTCATATGCTGATTCAACAGGTGCTGGTGCGATGGACGCTTCCTCGGGGACTGTGTGCTCTTCTTCGCCATCCCACTCATAATCATGGCCGCCAACATCGGCACCTCCTGCAGTAGGCGTTTTCTCAAGATGGGCCGTTTCTTTCTTTTCTTCACTGGTCCAGTCCGTTCCTTCGACAGGCCGCTGCACAGGAGTTGCCTCGGGAGCGGCTTTCACCGAAGGAGCTGGCGGTACCTCGGGGGCCGGCGCGGTAGCGGCTGATGTCGCAATAGGTGCAGCCTTCTGCACAGGAGCTTCGACAGGCGCAGCTTTCACCGGCGCGGGCGTCTCCTGCTCCGTCGATGTGAAATGGAAACCTTGCTTGTAGTGGCCTCCCATCTTGTCGAAGGTCGAACCCTTCTCGATGTGTCCGGACGCATTAGGCGCTTCAAGGACAATCGAGCCGATATGGTTCTTGAACTTAAGTACGCCATCCTTACTAAGGGTAAGCGTGTCGCCTTCGTATATGACGGCGCTCTGCTGCCCCTTCTCAAAACCGTGTTCTATAGAAAACGCGTCCGGCTTCTCGCCAAGGAGATGGCGCACCTCCTCCGGCGCCTTCATCGGATCCGGATACAACTTACGAAGCTTTTGCTGCAAGTCGGCAAACAGAGCGTCTGCGCCTTCGCCCCGATGGGCTTTCACCTCTACCTTGGGCTCCCTGGCTTCTTTCGTCCCATCAACCGCATGCTGGTACATGTTTCGCACAGCGGCGCCACCACGAGCCGCACCCGACTCAGCTTTCGCCTCAGGCTTCGCTAGATTCGTTTGTGCCGCTTCCGGGGCTGATTGCGTTGGCGCAGGCGCGACGACGTGTTCTTGGGACAGCTTCTGTCCCATGACCGCCCCCTCCGCAAGAAAATCCCCTGGGTTGGACAGGTTCGCCGTCTCAAGCGACGTATTCCCCGTTGAAAACAGCGCGAGTGTAAACGCAAGCACGTGCGCAGGACGTAATGCGATCGGCTTTTTGTCCGAACGCATTTTCTGGTTGATACGGCTCCACAGTATCCGCGCGCTCTCGAACACATCCCACCCTTCCTTATCGAGCGCTTCCGCCTCGGCACGAATGCGCTCCTTTGCAGCATGGAGTCTGTCGTTTAGTCGGACGTTTTCTCGAAACGCCATCTGGCGCCCGTATCGCTCCAGCACCTTCTCGCGCCGGTACGGGTCTTGCGCCGCCTCCACCTTGGCAAAGCGCGCATTTAAGCCGGTCACCTCAGCTTCCGCGTCCTCCATCTCCTTCGAGGCAGGGAGATCTTCTTTCATGCTCACAAAGGCATTGGTTTCGGTGACGTTCTGGTCGAGCTTGGCGCGACGCTTCGCATCAAGCGTGCGCAGGGCGTTTATCTTCCGGTCGCTCGCTTCAAATTCCGTACCCTCGCGAACAAACCTCTCTCCATCCAGCCGTCGCTCCGCAGACTGGCTTATTTTTGTCGCGAACGCAGCGAGCGCTTCATCATATTCTCTCTTGCGCTGCTGAATGAGGCTTTCTCCCATGTTCATCCGGTGCGCTCGAAGGTATGCGGCGCGAGCTCCGACCACTCTGCTATTCTCCCTATCCACGTCTGCTCTGAGAGCAAATTGCCGTGCCTGATTATCCTCCCTTTTCTCTTTTCTCTCTTGCGCAATGCGCGCTGCCTTTGCGGTGACCACTGGGTCTTCAGGCGCCTCCGGTCTGATTGGCGTCTCGTCAAAAAATGTCGGCTCGGGCGCAGGCGGCTCTTTACGCGACGCCTGCGCAGCACGCAGGATTTCAAGTTTTCGCAATCGGTTCATCCTCTCCGCGCGCTCGCCTTCCGTTTCCGTTTTACTGCTATTTATGCTCGCTTCGGGAACAGGCTCGAGCACAGAGGCAGTCCTCGGCCGTGTGCTTTCGGTGGCTCGGAGTTTGTCTTCGGCAGCGAGGATTCTTTGTTCTGTGCGCTCAGCCTCCGCACCATGCTGATATCTCGCCTCTTCTTCGAGCCGCTTCACGAGTTCGCGAAGTCCGTCTTCTTCCTGAGAACGGTTCGTCGTAGTGCGTGGAGGATACTCCTTATACATAGCTCCATTATCTACGACTCACGCGCATCCGGCAATGCACGTATGTAAGGACCTGTGTGTTACGCGAGGTAACGGGCGTGGATGGTTTCTTCCACTGTCGCGCGGTCGCGACCGTAGGTGAAATAGGAGAGCTCGCGCAGGTCATTTACCTGCTCGAGGTTGCGCGGCGCAAGGTTGAGCGTGCGGATGTTGAACGGCTTCTGCGGCACGCCGTGCGAGAGGATCTTCACGTATGCGTTTCGATTTTCGATGTTCACAAAATCGGGCGCGGTAAACACGGGGGCAAACTGCTTCGCGAAAAATTCGCCGTCTTCCTCGCCAACACGGAAGACCGCCATGTTGCCCACGTTGCCGAAGACGGCATCGCGGATCTTTTCGTCCACCTGGTCGAGGAATTGGTGCGCGAGCGTGAGCGAGAGCTTGTATTTGCGAGCCTCGGAAAGAATGCCCGGGATCGAGTCGGTCGTGATGTTCTGGAACTCGTCGATGTAGAGCGAAAACGGCGGGAAGTCAGCGCCCGGCGCGTCTGCCCTCGAGAGCGCTGCCATGAAAATCTTCCCCACCAAGATGAGGCCGAGCAGGTTTGCGTTCCGCTCGCCGAGGCGCCCTTTCGAGAGGTTCGCGAGGAGGATCTTCTTGTTGTCCATGAGATCGCGGAAATTGAAGGAGGATTCCTGCTGCCCAATAATCGGCCGCATGAAATCGTTTGCCGTGAAGTCGTCGAACTTGTTGGTGATGTAGGGCACGATGTTTGCGAGCGACGCTTCCCCCTCCGCTTTGGTGGCGATGTCGCGCCAGAAGAGATTGACGACCGGGTTTTTGCTCCTGGCGAGTTTCATCGCGCGGAAGGACTCGTCGGAGAGGACGCGCGCGATGTCGAGCATCGTCGAGCCGGTCGAAGGGTCTTCCATTACGAGCAAGGTCGCGTTGCGGAAATACTGCTCGAAGGCCGGGCCCATGCTTTCGGGCACGTCGCCATAGAGTCGGCGGAAGATGGCGAGAAGCTCGTTCACCACGAAGGTCTTCTGCTCGGGATGTGCAGGGTCGTATTCGAGCAGGTTCAAGCCGAAGGGGCGGTCGATGTAGGCCGGGTCGAAATAGATGACGTCTTCGTAGCGCTCGGGCGGGACGGCCGCGAGCACATCGAGGATGTCGTTGCCGTGCGGGTCGATGAAGCACACGCCATTGCCTGCCTCGATGTCTTGTTCGATGAGCGTCTTCAAGAAACCGGTCTTCCCGGTGCCGGTCTGGCCGATGACGTAGAGGTGGCGGAGGCGGTCTTCCTGGGTGAGATACACGGTGGTTTCTTTTCCGCGGAAGGTGTTGATCCCGAGAGCGGTGCCTGCGCGCGGCAAGTCGAGCGGTGCAGCTGCAGCAGTGAAGCGCGCTTGCTTGAGGTGCGGTGACGACTCGATGCCCGATGGCGGGAAGTGGTAGAGCGTCGTGAGCTCGCGGAGCGAGAGCGGCATCTCAGCGCTGTCGGGCGTGCGGAAGGAGAAGGCGTCCATGAGAGGGCGCGCGCGGCCTCCGGCCGCGCGCGTAAACACCACCCGATTCCCCAACGTATTGCCAAACTGATTGAACGCCGCCTCAAGATCCGAAAGCACCTGCTCTGCACGCGACGCGTCCGGCGAGGAAACCAAGAGCCGCAGCGTCGCTCCCACGATCGGCGTCGCGATCTTCTTCTCCACCTGTTCGATGTCGTTCTTATTCGCCTCGATCTGCCGCATCTCTGCTTCCCGCGCTTTCTCCTCGTCCTTAGGCTTACTGCTGAAGAAGAACTTGCCCATATCATGCGCCATTTCGCCGAGCATCGTCTCAGGCAGGCGCAGCGCCTCCCCGCGCTTCATACCCTTCCTGAGCGCGCCGAGCACCTTGCGGTAGTGCGTGGTGTGACGTTGGCCATGCGGCGCGAAGATGAGCTGCAGCGCCGCGCCCTCTTCGTCGGTCTCGATCTTCGCAAACGCATTCAGCACCGCGTTCAACGGGTCGTAGTCGAAGTCGGTATAGTCTTTCAGCGGGAGCGCCGAGGGCTCAGCGAGGCGCGCGGTCGAGATGAGGGAGGTGCCATTCTCGACGAAGATGTTGTAGTCGTTTGGCTGCGGCGCGATGTGCGCGTCCGGGAAGATGGCGAGGAGCTGCTTCTCGAAGAGATCGCGTTTGCTGTTTGGCACGGACGCATAGAAAAGGAGGTGCGCGCTTGAGACCGGCACCGCAAGCTCGAGCGCGAGATAGGCCGGCTCGTCTTTCGCTGAGAGTTCGACGCCGAGCATGCCTGCATAAAATTGCTCCATCGCGGAGATGAGCTCTTTGAGCGTCTTCTCGCGTCCGCGCTGCTCGCCCGCTTTCGGCTCGGGAAGCGCGATTTCATAGAGTGTCATATGAAGCGCCTTGAAACGCGGCGACCCCTCGGCAAGCCCAGGCACCGGCAAGCCCGCGGCGATGTAGCGCACGAGGAAACGGTGGAAATCGTCGAGAATGTGCGGATTGCCAAGCTTCTCCGCAACTGCGAGCGCGTTCTTGATGCCACGCGCCTCCATGATGCCAGCGAGCTCGTGCATCGTGTCGTCGTTTGCATCAGGGTCGAGCCCGAGCGAGAGTTTCTCGGCTTCTGTCGGCGCCATACGGTAGTGCGGCGCGAGCACTTTTTCGGGAGAGACGGCACGATGCTGAATCAGTGCTTCATGCGCAGCGACCGTGCGCTCACGCTGCGCGATCTCTGGCGCGGCGGCTTCGCCGCCGCGCGCTTCCGCAAGCTGCCGCTCCTTTTCTGCAACCTGCGCGCGCAAATACGCGAGCTCCTCTTCCGGCGTTTTCAGATGCGGTGCGCCTTCCATGTGCATTCAATTATACATGACGTGTACGTGAAAACCCCCGCAGCGGAGTAGCTACAGCCTCCTGCATAAACACGCAATCACTCACGAAAGACCGATGCGCGCTATCTCGCCAGAGAAAAAAGAGATGAGCTCCTGTTTTGTGGGCACCGCATGTTCAAACATGGTAAGTGCGTCTTCCGTAACATCATCGAGATAGATGAGTTGCTCGAGAAAGAGTCGGTCATTGAATGCATCGCCATACTTCCGAGTCGCAAGCATGATGATTTCTTGAAGCGATGCCACGCCATTACGCACGCCGACAAAAAGGTCGACATAATCTTTGAAGGAGCCGCGCCGACCAACCGTGTACGCCTTGGTCGCCAGAATCTCTTTCGCTGAAAGAAGCGGCACCGGCCCGGATTCCTCAAACGGAAGCAGCGCGAGAAATGGGTAGTGTGCGAAGGTGTGCTTTACGCCATGTACAATGAAGGTGAGCTCCTGGTTCGTATTGACCAGTATCGTCATGGGCGCATGCTCGTATACCTCCTCGACACGCGGCAGGAGCGTTCTCTTTATGGGCGCGTCGCAAAAAAGGTCAAAATCGACCGACACGCGATGACCGAGCTGGAGCGCGAGCGCCGTTCCACCGGCAAGATAGAATTCGTCCTTGAACGCGGTCAGACGCGGGAAAATTTCGCTCGCCTCCGCCGTCAATGTTTCCGTGTGGAGCATAGTTAGTGCAGCATGAGCTCGGCGAGGCGTCGCGCGCCGGCTCGAAAGTTGTCCCGACCGAAGCGGTCGCGCGTGGCAAGCGTGCGCCGAATCGTCTCCGTACCATAGACAGAAACAAGCCAGCGCCAGTCGTCGAGCGTGCCGTAGTTTAGCACGCGCTCGATGATAGTCTTCGCGTGCGCGGTCGTGTCCAATTGCTGGACATTCATGTCCCAAAAGAGACTGCGGATGTGCGGAGTATCCTTGAGTTGCATGGCAATATTATACCATGCGCGCCGGCTCCGCCGGCCCGGAAGTCTTTGGTGGCTACGCCTACGGCAACACGATCGGCTCGCAATAGCGCGCACGGAGTGTCTCGTCTTTCAATAATGATGCGCCGTGCTCGTTCCAAAGTGTTGCCCGTTCGTGTAACGGCTCCTTGATTGAGGCGAGCGTTTTCATATAGTTTGCGAGAAAGTCCTCGAACGATGCGCCCGACTCCCGTGCCTGCTCATATTCGTTCTCGAAAAACCTGACGATATTTTCAGCTTTGCCATCGCGGCTAACCACCAGATGATGCAAAAGATAATTCCCCCCATAGTCGGTAAGATGCAGTACCTGCTCCAACCTCGGACGATTCATCACGACAGGCGCAAGAATTTCTTTGGCAAGATAGACGAGGTCGTTGGTGTAAAGCGCTTGCACATCGGCAGGCAGCGTACGCAAGAACGCGAAAAAGATGAAGTGCGATACTTCATGAGCGAGTGTCGAAAGTATGCTGTACTCACCCGTAACCGTGGTTGCCCGCACCCGCAGAAAGCGCTCGAGGGAAAAATAGAAGACCGGTTCTCGCAATGGCGAAAACGGCAAGATGGTGGGGATGACAATGTACCCACTGGCATCAGACGGCCACGCATAATCCATTTCTGTACCAAGTGCCGCGAGGACGCGCGCAGCATCAGACGCAAGCCGTGCCTCCATGTCCGCCACAAGCACATCGACAGCTTCGGCATGCTCACGGTAATACCTACGCACAAACCCTGTCACCTGTGCGGAACCCTGTTCCTCGGGGAGCTCCACCGCCTTAGCAAGCTCAGGATACGTGCGGATTACGAGAGCCCGTTTTTCCGGAGTGTTGCGGTAAAGGAATCGCAAAAATTCCTCTATATCAGCATCTACATCTTTCCGAATATGCACGGACGGTACGTGCATGACTTACGCGACCATGGCCGCTTTCATTTCGTCCTCTTCTTTCTTTTTGGGCGTGATGCCGTTTGCGATGAGGAGGTCCTCGAAATCGTCGCGTTCGAGCGTCTCGACCTCGACGAGTTTTTCCGAAATGACGTCGAGCGCTTTGCGATGCTCTTCAAGAATCTTTCGCGCGCGCACCTTCCCTCCTTCGATGATGCGCGAAACCTCCGCGTCTATTTTTGCCGCAACTTCTTGCGAGTACGCTTCGCCCGTGGCGCCTGGCTCTCTGCCGCGATCGGTCGCAAAGGCGACCGGCCCGAGCGTGTCGCTCATGCCGTAGCGGGAGACCATGTCGCGCGCGAGCCCGGTCGCCACCGAGAGGTCGTTGTGCGGCCCGGTGGTCACATCATCAAACACCATCTCCTCCGCGACGAACCCGCCGAGTGTCGTAGCAATGTCGTCGAGAAACTCCTTCTTGCTCTGCATCTTCTTGTCCGTGAACGGGAGCTTGAGCGTGTAGCCTGCGGCGCGCCCGCGACTGATGATGGAAATCTTATGCACCGGGTCGGCATACGGCAGCACCGAGGCAACGAGGGCGTGCCCGGCCTCGTGATATGCCGTGACGCGCTTCTCTTTCGTGGAGAGCATGTGGCTCTTGCGCTCGGGGCCGAGCATCACCTTTTCGATGGAGCGGATGAGATCGTACTGGGTCACCTCCGTGCGGTTTTCACGCGCAGCAAGGATGGCGCCTTCGTTCATGAGGGAGTAGAGCTCCGCGCCCGAGAAGCCCGGCGTGCGCTCGGCAATGACGGTCAGGTTCACGTCCGGACCAAGCGGCTTCTTGCGCGCATGAATCTTCAAAATCTCTTCGCGGTCGCGTCTATCCGGCAGGTCGATCACCACGCGGCGATCAAAGCGGCCCGGGCGAAGTAGCGCCGGGTCGAGCACGTCGGGGCGGTTTGACGCCGCCATGACGATAACCTTTTCCGTCGGCTCGAAGCCATCCATCTCGACGAGGATCTGGTTCAGCGTCTGCTCGCGCTCGTCATTGCCACCGCCCATGCCGCTGCCGCGCACGCGCCCGACCGCATCGATCTCATCAATGAAAATGATTGCCGGCGCCGCGCGCTTTGCCATCTGGAAGAGGTCGCGCACGCGCGATGCGCCCACACCCACAAACATCTCCACGAACTCCGAGCCGGAGATGGAGAAGAACGGCACGCTCGCCTCGCCCGCAACCGCGCGCGCAAGGAGCGTCTTGCCGGTGCCAGGCGCACCCATGAGCAGAATGCCCTTCGGGATACGTGCGCCAATGTCGAGGAATTTTTTCGGGTTCTTGAGGAAGTCGACGATCTCGACCAGCTCCTCCTTCGCTTCGCGCGCACCTGCCACGTCCGCGAACGTGACGCGCTGACGCGTGTCGGCCGGGTCGGTCATGCGCGCTTTCGACTGCCCGAAGGAAAATGCCTGCATCCCTGTGCCGCGCACCTGCCGCGAGAGGAACCAGAAGAGGAATACGAAAAAGAGCACCGGCAGCAGTATCGGCGCGAGTACGGTAAGCCAAAACTGCCATGCCGGCTGGCCTTCGACCGTGATGGCCACCTTCGAGAGCTCTTCCGGCGTCACGCCATAGGTCGCGAGCGTCTCAGGCAGGCCGGCAGACGGGTCTTTGCGCGAGACGCGTTCGGTGCTGTCCTGGTATTTCAAATCAAGCGAATCCCCGGACACGTCGATGGACGCGACCTTCCCCGCAGCGACATCTTGCGCCACCTGCGAGAGCGGGATCTCTTGCGGCTTCTTGCCCGACGTCGCGATGAACGTATACACGCTCATCAGCAAGAGGAAGACGAGAATCGTCGAGAGCAGGTTACCCGTGAACGAAGGGCCGAGCGGCGAGCGCGGCTGCTTCGATGGTTTCTTCCGGGGGTTGTTGCCGCCTTTGGGCTGGCGGCGCGTGAGCTTAGGGCGAGAGGCAGACATAGACATAAACTATAGCACGCATGATGAAAGAAAGGTGGGGCGCGGTATACTTCCCCCATGTCTCTCATCGAGTACAAAAAAGCCCGACTCAAATACGAAACGCTCGAAACCTTTGCTGCGGGCGTGGAACTGACCGGCGCCGAGGTGAAAGCGCTCCGCGGGAAGCTCGGCTCTCTCGATGGCGCGCGTGTTCTCGTGCGCGGCGGCGAAGCATTCATCGTGGGCATGACGATTCCGCCCTACCAAGCCGCCAACACCCCCAAAACCTACGACCCCGAGCGCCCGCGGCGTCTCCTCCTCACGAAGCGCGAAATTGCCCAGCTCGCTGACGCCGACGCGAAGAAGGGTTTGACTCTAGTACCGCTTTCCTTGTATAATGCACACGGACTGATCAAGGTTCAGGTCGCCGTTGTGCGTGGCAAAGGAAAAGCCGACAAACGGGAGGACCTGAAAAAACGCGAAGCTTCACGTGAAGCCGAACGCGCCTTGAAGCAGAGATAACCGCGGCGGCTCCGCCGCCGCGCCGGAAATTCGCTGTAAGTTTGTACGCCTTCGCGCGTATCAGTTTACAGGGGGTGACCGGCTTTGACGGTCTGTACCTTGAGAATGCGCGACGCGGTGCACGCCCATCTATCACCCAAAACTAGTGGGCACCCAAACGTGCCAAGAACACTCTTGCACGCGTGACGTCGCCGTACTTCGGTATGAACGACTTCGCGTTCGCTGCCGTGACGGCTCGAGCGTAACGCTCGCCTCGCCGTAGCGACGTCTCCCTACCCTGCGCCTGCAGGGGGTAGCAGAGGCGGAATACACTGCACGCTCGGCATGCGCGCGCCCACGCGCATCGCCTAAACCTCGGGATACGGCAGGAGTGATTTCGTTTCGGTTCCTCGCACCCTGCCCGACCACCTAACCGAGACTACGCGTCGTAGAAGCACCTCATCGTCCGGATTCGGACGGGAGTTCGACTCTCCCCACCTCCACCGAACAAATAGAAAAAGCGCCGTATCCATAAAGGGTCGACGCTTTTTTGTGGCGTAAGGAGTACGGCACTACGCCTCGTACACTTCGACACCATCGTGCTTGGCGACGACGACGGCGATTCCTTCAATCGCTTGCAAAGCCGTCGCGGAATCCGAACATCCGAGTACGATGAGCGAAAACCAAACCGCTTCACGAAGGACGCCCCCACGCAGGTATCGCTCACCACGACATTTTGCCTCACGCAGAGCATCGTAGGAGCAAACGGCTCCGGCAAGAATTTCGCCAAGGTCGTTGCTAATATCTGCAATCAACAACCCCGCCGCAAGCGGACGGGGTATGAATCGAGCATGGGCTAGCGCCAGAGCGTGAGTTGGTACGGCTTCCCTCTCGTCTTTCCTTGGTTGGCGACGTACCGCTCAACCGTCTTCCAG
>JAJYJQ010000050.1 GCA_021789225.1 bacterium
AGAGGACTCGAACCTCCAAGCCTCGCGGCACTACCACCTCAAGGTAGCGAGTTTACCAATTTCTCCACCTGGGCAAAACTTGTCAAGTCTCCACCAATCTCGGCAAAGACTCCCCTACTATACGCAAAGCTTCCTCTATTTTCAATCGTTTCCGTTTCAGATGCGGCACGCCTGCCTGCGGGTACATCCGCCCCAGCAGCTTTAGCGAATCCGCTTTTGCGTATTTGAGCTGCGTAATGCAGCTGCGAGCCGAAGTTGTCATGTGGCCTCGGATACCGACCAATCGTTCTACATTCCATCGAATCCAGTCCATGTGCGTCGAACTTGCAGAGATAAACGTGAGATAAAACATGAAGCTCGATTTCCAGCGCGGATCGAAATAGCTATAAAAACACCCATCCCCATCATGGTGGCCGCGCAAGAAATCGAAAAAGTATTCGTCCGGTATGGCGAGTTCGCCGATGGTTTTTGTTTTGTTCGGCGTAAGCCCAATCGCTAGACAGAAATCATACAGCGTGATGTCGCTGAATTGCACGTGCGTAATGTTCGAGCGGAAACCGCCTTTCTTTCGACTGATAGGCACTTCCGGCCTGCCGACACACGCGAGGAACGTATCAAGCTGGTCGATGTCTTTTGAAGTGAGCCCGATGTGTCGCCCGTCACGCGACAAAGTGCCATCAGTTGCAATCAATCCGATTGCATAGGCGAGTTCGGGTGACCATACCACCTCTTTCCTTTTCGGCTTTACTCCAGGGTTTGCCACTACTCAATTGTAAGCGCATACCAAATTGAAAGTAACAAACCCCGAGTGGATAACTCGGGGTTTGTTGTGTGTAACTTACGCCGCAGCCTCTTCCTGTTTCTCTTCCGGTGCTGCCGGCGCTTCCTCGGTCGGCGCGACCTCAGCCGCTGCCGGCGCCTCCTCCTGGGCAAAGTCGTCCGTGGAGATGTTCATCATGCGCGCGTTGCGAAGCTGACGACGCACCGCCTTCGCAGCCTTCTCGCGAATGAAGTAGAGCTTCGCGCGACGGACTTTCGAGCGCTTCACGATCTCGATCTTCTCGATAAGTGGTGTGTAGAGCGGGAAGGTCTTTTCGACGCCCACGCCCGAGAGCGTTGCGCGCACGGTAAACGTGCCGCCCGCCTCGTTACCATGCTTCACGGCGATGACGAGCCCCTCGAAGACCTGGATGCGCGTCTTGCCGCGCTCCACGACCTTCTGGTGCACGCGCACCGTATCACCCGGCCGAAGGCCAAGTTTCGTGCGCTCCTCGCTCTTCACGGGAGAAATAACAGTATTCATGCGCCGCACTGTAGCATCAAGCGCGCCTAAACGCAAATATACACGCCCAATTAAACGTGAGCGCCCTCTGTGCCCGAGAAATACGCGAGAGCTGCGGCGAAGTCGGCGGGGAGCGGCGCTTCGAAGGTGCGGCGTGCGCCGGAAGGCAGCTCGATAGCCAGCGAAAAGGCATGGAGCGCTTGGCGCGAAAAGCTCAGAAGGCATGGCCGACCTTTGGCATAGAGCGGGTCACAGACGACCGGGTGATTCAGATATTTAAAATGCACGCGAATCTGATGCGTGCGACCAGTCTTCGGGCGCGCCTCCATGAGCGCGACCTTTTCGTTCGTCTCCGGGTCGCGCTCGCGCGCAAGCACGCGCCAATCGGTCACCGCCGCTCGGTGCTTACGCTCTTCCCCATCGCGCCGCACACCCCAGCGCGGCGGCACCGAGCGGATGCGCACGATCTCCGCTTCGATCGTGCCATGGTCCTGCACTGGGTGCCCGTAGACAAACGCACGATAGGTTTTCTCGGTCGTACGGTCCTGGAACTGCTGTTTCAAAAACACGTGCGCCTCCGGCGTCTTCGCAAGGATCATCACGCCGGAGGTGTCGCGGTCGAGCCGGTGCACGATGCCTGGACGCGGGACTACCTCGCCCTGCGGGCTGGTCCACGGCTCACCCACCTCCGCCATGTGCGGGTAGTGCGTGAGCGCCCACTCGGCTACCGAAGGTTCTTCCGTCCGACCATCGCTGTGCACGATGAGCCCAGCGGGTTTATTGATGACAAGCACGTCGTCGTCTTCGTAGAGAATCGGGATTTCCATGCCTGTACATTACACTTTTAACAACATCTCTCAAAAGCGAAGGATTTAGAGAAATTGGTGAATCTTGCTTGGGACTTGTTTGCTCTTGGGCACAAGGTGTGAATATACACCCTCCATCCATCCTATAATTCTCAAGAAGAGAATCGTATCATGTACCGCAATAGCGAATGTTCCGAGCGGGAGGCTGTCTTTTTTGTTCTTGCTCGCACGATTGTGTTGCATGGTGGTTTTATAGAATTGAGAACGAGGAACCCCCGAGATGCGCGACCAGTATCGCTCCGCCTTTTCGGCATCGAGATGCGGATGCAAAATGACATGGCCACGAAATTTTGATCGCGGTACATTACACACCTCTCGAAAAAACCGCATCATGATTTGTATGCTTTGCGGATCGCTATTTGTAAAATCAACTGTCCCTCGTTTTGTCTTTGACCCTTCTCCCCAATACAGGGCCACACCGATGAGAAATAGTTGGTCTTGCGTCATTTCTGTAATGTCAGCTACCGCTTGTTCAAAAAACGGTCGGCGGCGGGCGCGCTCATTTCGCAATCGAGCTTGCCGGCGGCGTTCAATGGATTCGATGGAACGGCCGCGCTCAGACAACCTTTTTCTGTGTTGCGCAGACAACTCAATGTCCTTCGTCCAGAGACTTACACTGCTTTTCGCAATACCCAACGTTCTCACAATTTCATTCATCGAATACCCTTGCCGTCGTAACGCTCGCGCTTTGTCCCGTTCTACTTTTTTCATAGACTCATGAGTGATACGTGTAATATGCTAGCATTATAGCAGCGTAGGGGTGGCATGTTTGGCAGGTTGTGGATACACTAGTCCGTACGGGCGATTAGCTCAGTTGGTTAGAGCAGTGTCCTTACACG
>JAJYJQ010000021.1 GCA_021789225.1 bacterium
TCCCGCCTCGTAGCGGATCGACTGGGAATACCCTCAGGTGCTTCGTCCACTTTCTCACTTGAGAAGGAGTGTTTGGAGGGTTGTGTGCGGGATGGGGGAGAACAAGAGACAAGCGCGGCGGGCCTTTGGCCCGTTGTGTTTGCTTTTATATTCGCGGAAGCGAAACGATCTGGTATTGCGGCCAGGCACCGCTCTTGAATTGGTCGTGCATTTTAAGCAGTGTTTCGATGCGAGCTTTGTGATACGGCTCCTCAAGCGTGAGCGAGTCGCGCCGGGCGACGAGGTCTTCGAGAGTACTTTCTTGGACCATGAGCACGCGGAGTTTTTGGATGCGTATGTCCGCGTCCCGCTCCCATGTTGCTGCAATCAGAAATGGATCTTCTTTGACTGTGCCGCGAGCAGCCGCCGCAAGCAAGTGTGCGCCGTACATGCTCGATATCGCATTCAGGATGCTGGTATAGACCATCCATGCGTCTCGGTCGTTTGCAAAGTGGAGGAACGGGTCTTCAAGCGTCGTTTTCTTCGCCGATGCCTTCAGGAGTTTTCGCGCGAACGATGAGTGTATGACGTGGTCCACCGCGCCTTCGTGCACAGTCCGTATGCAGAACACACCATCGACGACGAGATTGAGCGATATGTTGATGCGGCTAGAAAATTGTCCGCGTTTCCACTCGATCCGCTCGCGCAGAAAGAGCACGAAGGCTGTTATCGCGGAAACGACGAGAAAGGAGATGTACGCGTGCGTCACCTCTCCCGTCCAGCTGACGATGTTGCTCATGGGTTAATCGCGCGGAAGGTCGACCGTGCGGAAGACTTCGTCGAGCGTGGTTTCGCCGGCGAGCGCTTTGAGGACGCCGTCTTGCGCCATGGTGAGATAGCCTTGTTTGCGCGCCATGCGAGCGATGTCCGCTTCGCTGGGGTTGTCGCGCAGGAAGGCGCCGAGCTCATCATCCATGAAGATGGCTTCGTAGAGGCCGACGCGGCCGTGATAGCCCGTGTCGTCTTCCGAGGTGTGCTCGGGCACCCAGGCGGTCTCGATGGATGCGGGCAGCAGGGAGGTGTCGGTAACGGTCGAGAGTATTTTTTCAACCAAGCGCTTCTGCTCATCGGTGAGCGGTACTTGTTTTCGGTTGTCGCTCTTCAAGCGGCGCACGAGGCGCTGCGCCATGGAGACGGTGATGGCGGACGCGAACTCTTTCGGGTCGACGCCGAGGTCAGCAAAGCGGGGGAAGGTGCCGGCGGCGTTATTCGTGTGGAGTGTCGAGAAGACAAAGTGGCCCGTGAGCGCGGCCTGGATGGCGATACCTGCCGTCTCGTTATCGCGGATTTCACCCACCATGATGATGTCCGGGTCTTGGCGCACGATTGAGCGCAAACCGGAAGCGAAGGTGTAGTGTTCGCCTTCGACCTGCGTTTGTACGATGCCGTTGAGGTGGTATTCGATCGGGTCTTCGATGGTGATGATCTTGCTGTCGGGTGACTGGACCTTGCGCAGGAACGCGTAGAGCGTGGTCGTCTTGCCGGAGCCGGTCGGGCCGGTGGTGAGGAGCATGCCGTTGGGGCGCTGCACCTCTTTTTCGAGGCGCGCGAAAAGCTTCGGGTGGATGCCAAGCGTATCGAAAGAAACCTGCGTCGCTTTCGGGTCGAGCACGCGCATCACGAACGATTCGCCGTACGCGTTCGGGATAAGCGAGGTACGGATTTCGACTTCGCTGCCATGGAGGCCGACGCTGAAGCGCCCGTCTTGTGCGCGGTCGTGCACATTGAGCTTCAGTCCGGAGAGAATCTTGATGCGTGAATCGATGAGGCGATAGAGCGCGGAGTCGAAGGTCGTGACATCCGTGAGCAGGCCGTCGATGCGGAAGCGCAGGCGGATGCGCCCGTCTTCTGGCTCCAGGTGGATGTCGGAGGCGCGCATCGCGAAGGCTCCGGCGAGGATGTACTCCAAAAGTCGTGAGACATTTGCAGATTTTGCGCCCGTGGTGGCGCGTTCGATGAACGCGCGCAGGGAAGAAATACTAGAGAGCTGGTTGGCCATGGCGGAGAGCTCATCTTCAGAGATGTCGAAGAGGCCGACCTTTGATTCGGCTGCAAACGAGAGCTCGGCGTAGCGGGAGAGCGCGTGCTCGAAACTCTTTCGGGAGACGAGGAAGAGGGTGAGGCGATAGCCGCGCTCTTCGAGGTCGCGTCGCAGGGCAGGGAGCTCGGGATTGTTCGGGTTGAGCACCGCGAGCGAGACTTTTTGCGCGGCTTTATCGAAGGCGACGGCTTCGGCTTTGCGCGCGGCTGCTTCGGGGATGAGGCGGAGCGCCTCGGCGTTGATCGGCTGCATGGCAAGGTCGGTGTATGCGAGCCGATACTTCTCAGAGAGGATGCGCGCGACGTCTTCTTCTTCATGCTCGCGAGCAGACGCGAGTTTCGCGTCCTCGGCGCTCGTGTCAAAGGGGAGTTGCATAGACGCATGATAACGTGCCGCGCCGTAAGAGGCACTCGCGTGTGCACATTGACAAATTAGGGTAAAAGGTGTATAAAGTGAACAGGACGTGAAAGTAGCACATTCGCAAACAATCAGCGAGCTCGTTGAACGAGCCAAGGAGAGGATATGAAAAGGATAGCCTTGATTGCGGTCATAGGAATGCTTTCACTCCAAGGTTGCGGGATTATCCTAGGGACCTACGAGAAGGGTCCGAAGGGAGAGCGCATCGAAGGAGCGGGCATACTCTTTCCGGCGCTGTCATCGGGAGGGGGCCGCGCCACGACTGTGACACCAGCGCCTCCGGTTGCAGCGGTACCTGCGCAGCCTGCGCCGCCGTTGATGTTTCAACCGACACCCTGGGGGTACGTGCCCTCGTACACGTGGGCGCCGACGCTCCAGCAGCCGCTCTATGCGGTGCCGCCGGTGGTGCCCCCAACCTATTTTTGGTTCGGGTTTGGTGGCCACCGAGATTGCGATCGAGGGCATCACCGCCACTGGTAATCTGCACCATATCCCGACCTCCCCGGACCCCGGTCTTCACGACGGGGTCTTTTGTTTTTGTTATTGATACAATAAGGGTATGGAAGTCCGGCACATCGCGACCATCGAAGAGCTTGGGAAAGAGGCGGCGCGATTTGCGCTCTCACTCTCGCTGCGGGAGGGCGAGGCGACCTTGGTGACGCTCTCGGGCGAGCTGGGGGCGGGGAAGACCGCGTTTACACAGGCGGTTGCCAAAGCGCTCGGCGTCACCGAGCCGGTCACGAGTCCGACTTTTGTATTGGAGAAAATCTATCCGCTTGCGCCGAGCATGGCATTCGAGCGTCTCGTGCACATCGATGCGTATCGGCTGGAAACCGATGATTCGCTTGCGGCGCTCGGCTTTGCGGAGCGCATGACCGATCCGAAAAATCTCATCTTGTTCGAGTGGCCGGAGCAGGTGGCGGATGCGCTCCCCGAGCCGGCGGTGCACATTTCCTTTGAAATACTTCCCGACGAGAGTCGGGAGATTACCTATGAGTAAGAAAGCCGAATCGAAAAAGAAGCGCCTCGTGCTCTTGGACGCGCACGCGATCATTCATCGTGCGTACCATGCGCTGCCGGACTTTACGAGCCCCACAGGCGAGCCGACGGGCGCGCTCTACGGCATCGCGGCGATGCTCATAAAGATCATCCAGGAGCTTTCGCCCGACTACCTCGCCGCCTGCTACGACCTGCCCAAGCCCACCATCCGTCACGAAGCATACGAAGGGTACAAAGCGAACAGGAAGCAAGCCGAGGATTCGCTCGTGTCGCAAATCGTGCGCTCGCGCGACATTTTCGAGGCGTTTTCCATTCCTATGTACGAGCGCGAAGGCTTCGAAGCCGACGACATCCTTGGCACCATCGCGCACGAGCTGAAGCAGACGAAAGACGTGGAGATCATCATCGCCTCCGGCGACATGGACACGCTGCAGCTGGTCGACGACAAACGCGTGCAGGTCTATACGCTCAAGAAGGGGATCCAAGACACTATTTTGTACGACGAAAAGGCGGTCGAGGAGCGCTTCGGCTTCGCGCCCGCGCTCATTCCCGACTACAAAGGCCTGCGCGGCGACCCTTCGGACAACATTCCCGGCGTGCCCGGCATCGGCGAGAAGACGGCGACCGAGCTCATCACGAACTTTGGCGCACTCGAAAAGATGTACCGGACACTCAAGAAAGATGAAGCGGCGTTTACGGCGGTTGGCATCAAACCGCGCATTATCGCCTTGCTGAAAGAACATGAGGAGGATGCGCTCTTCAGCAAAACGCTCGCGACGATCCGCACGGATGCGCCGATTGCGTTTGCGCTTCCAAAAAGTGCATGGCGCGCGCAGCTCCGGGTAGACCACGTGCTCGCGCTTTTCGATGAGCTCGGCTTTCGCACGTTGCGCGATCGCGTAAAAAATGTGTTTGTGGGCGAGGAAGGCGTCTCGGCCGAGCCCGAGGAAGCGGAGCCGGAGCAGGAGGAGGACATTGCGCCCGAGCGCCTTGCCGAAGCGAAAGTGATGCTCTGGCTCCTTGCGTCAGACCTTACGAACCCATCGCTTGACGACATCCTCGCACATACGAAGACGCACACCTTCGACCAGGCTTACCCTATCTTAGAGCACGAGCTCGCCGAGACCGGCCGCCTCCAGGAGCTCTACGACACCATCGAGAAGCCGCTCATCGCGGTGGTGCGAAAGATGGAGGAGCGCGGTGTGCGCATCGACACAGCGACCCTCCACACGCTTTCCGAGCGCTATCACGCCGAGCTTGCTGTGTCCGAGCGGCGCATATACGCCGCCGCGGGGCACGAGTTTAACGTGAGTTCGCCCAAACAGCTTGGCGCGGTGCTCTTCGATGAGCTCGCATTGAAGCCCAAAAATCAGAAGCGCACCTCGACGGGGCAGCGCTCGACGCGCGAATCCGAGCTCGAAAAACTGCGCGAGGAGCATCCGATCATCGCCGACATCCTCGAGTATCGCGAGATACAGAAACTGCTCTCGACCTACATCGACAACCTGCCGCCGCTCCTGACGGCCGACCAGCGCCTCCATGCCGAATTCCTGCAGACTGGCACCACGACGGGACGCATGGCTTCGCAGAATCCAAACTTGCAGAACATTCCGCTTCATAGCGAGCGCGGCCGGGCTATCCGGCACGCATTTGTCGCGTCGGAAGGTTTTACGCTCGTCTCCTTCGACTACTCGCAAATCGAGCTGCGCCTCGCAGCAATCCTTTCCGGTGATGAAAAGTTTTTGGAAATCTTCCGACATGGGCGCGACGTGCACACGGAGGTGGCGGCGTTCGTGTTCGGCGTGCCGCCGGAGCAGGTCGATCGCGAGATGCGCCGGCGCGCGAAAGTCATCAACTTCGGCATCCTCTACGGCATGGGGGTGAATGCGCTTCGCGCGCAGCTCGGCACCTCGACCGCGGAGGCGCACGAATTTTATGACGGCTATTTCCGCCAGTTCTCGCAGCTTGCCGAGTATCTAGAAAGCACCAAAGGCTTCGCGCGCAAACACGGCTACACCGAAACGCTCTTTGGCCGACGCCGACAATTTCCGGAGATGAAATCGCCGCTGCCGTATGTGCGTGCTCAAGCGGAGCGCATGGCCATCAACGCGCCGATCCAGGGCACCGAGGCGGACATCATCAAGCTCGCGATGGTGCGTGTGGATGAGATGCGTGCTGCACACGGCGCGACCGAAGACGCGCACCTCTTGCTCCAGGTGCACGACGAGCTCGTATACGAGGTGCGAAGCGAACGCGTGGAGGAGCTTGCGGCTCTCATCAAGGCGCATATGGAAGGCGTCCTCTCGCTCGAAGAAACGCGCGGCGTGCCTATTCTCGTGGAAGGGAAGACGGGGGAGAATTGGGGCGATATGAAACCCTTGGTGTAAGTATGCTGTACCTTTTCCACGGCAGCGATGCGGATACGGTGCGCGCGAAGGCGTTTGCGTGGGTGGCGGCTGCACGCGCAAAAGAGCCGCGGCTCGTGTATGCGCGGCTTGCGGCAAACGAAGTGACCGACAGCGCGCTAGCCGAGGCGGCGGGGGCGGGCAGCCTCTTCGTGAAGCGGCTCCTCGTGCTTCTCGATGACCCGTTTGCGAAGGCGAAGGCGGCAGAGGATGAAGAGGGTGAGGGAGAAAACGCGAGCACAAGCGGTCTTTTAGCGTATCTCGATGAGCTTGCGGCAAGTGATAATGCCATCATCTTGCTCGCGCCCGCGCTTTCGGCGACGCATGTGAAAAAGATCTCGGCGAAAGCCACGAAGGTGTACGAGTTTAATCGCGCGAAGGCTACGCCTTCGCGCGGCTTCAACAGCGCGCTCGTGAACGCGCTTGGCGCGCGCGATTCGCAAAAACTCTGGCTGGAGGTCGTGCGCGCGCTTCGCGCGGGCGATGCTCCCGAGATGCTGCATGGCCTTTTGCACTGGAAGGCACGCGACCTGATGGAGAAGGGTTCGCGCGCGTGGACGCCCGCTGAAGCGCGCGGCCTCTCGCTCCGGCTCATCGCGCTCCTGGGTGACTCCCGCCGCACCAGCACCGATCTTGCCGCCGCCCTCGAGCGCTTTGTGCTTTCCGTATAGCACCTTTCTCTTCGGGCACCTGATGCCCTGCTACCGTGCTACCATACCGACATGGATTTGAAGAAGCGGGTGAGGGAAGTGTTGGAGAAAGCGCACCTGATGAGCCTGGGGACGCAGGATGAGTCTGGCGTATGGGTCGCGGATGTTATTTTCATATTCGACGACGATTTCAAACTGTACTGGATGTCACACGAGGAGACGCGACACTCCAAGGCGATACGTGCGAACGGCAAGGCGGCCGGGAGCATCACCGCAAGCACTAAGAGCAAAGAGCCGAACCTGGGCCTTCAGTTTGAAGGGGAGGCCAAGAAAATTGATGGGGCTCGATACGACCTCGCGGTGAAGCACTATCTGAAGCGCGGACGCTTGATACCGCCGATCACCGAAGACGTGCTCGACGGTGACTCGTGGTACGTGCTCGCACCGACGAAAATCCGCCTCATCGACGAAGAGCACTTCGGTTTCGATACGCAGGATGTTTCGGACATTGCGCGCCTCAATCAGCTGCCGTATGCCTCGAAGGTAACAGCATTATTCAATCAAGTGCGTGATATTCCATACCATATCCCGCTGACTCAGGAGGACCCGGCGGTCGATTGCATGGGTAAAGCGGCAATCTTGAAAGCGCTGCTTGAGAAAGAAGGGCTGGAGGTTCGATACCGTGTTTGTGATTTCAAGTGGAGTGATGTGCTCACGATTCCCGAAGGCATACAGAACATTCCGCACGAAGATGCTTGCACGCACACGTATTTGGAAGTACGAATCGGTGGTGTGTGGAAGAAAGTCGATCCGACGTGGGACAAGTCGATCGCGTCGGTTTTGCCAGTTGCGGAATGGGACGGGGAATCGGACACTGTCATCGTGGTGCCCGAGCTCAGTACGTACTCTCCAGAGGAGAGCGAACGGATAATAAAAGAATCCGGCAACGAAGAGTTTATCGAAAAGGATTTGGCTGCTAGCGGACGTTTTTATGCTGCCTTTAACGAGTGGTTGGAGCAGTTACGCCGAAGCGCTCGATAATCGAGACATTTTCTGTTATATTGTAAAGGTAGCCGCCTCTAGCTCAATTGGTAGAGCAACCGCCTTTTAAGCGGTTGGTTCCGGGATCGTGCCCCGGGGGGCGGACACGATGAGTGCCTTCAAAGAGCAGTGTGTGATGCTTCGGAAACAAGGACACACGTTGCCTGAAATAGTGCAAATCACCGGAAGGTCGAAAACATCGATCTATTTTCACATCCAATCCATACCGCTCAGCGATGAGAAACAAGCCGCGATACGCAAAGCTTCCGGAGAGAGGTTTGGGAAAGTTGCACATGCAAGAAAAGGAAAGAGTGCGCGCGCGTTCCGCGCGATAAAAGTATGGTCTCCTGAAATGGTGTTGCTTGTCGGGCACCTCATGTTTGATGGCGAAATAGCTCACGGCGTCTGCCGATATCACAATCGCAATCTCATTCTTATAGAGCGCATCGAGAGATTCATGCGAGAAGTGTACGATTATCCACCCAAGAGGCGTTTAAACGAAAAAACGGAGGTGCACAGCACCGGCTATTACAACGTAGCGCTTGCAAAGCATCTCAGAGAAAAGGCAGAAGAGTTGGTGCGGGAAATCAGCAGACTCTCATTGAATCACAAGCGAGAATTTTTGAGAGCGTTCTTTGATGATGAGGGGTGCATGGATTTTGCTCCGCCGAAACTGCGCCGCGTGCGCGGGTATCAGAAGGATGTGGCTATACTCGAACTCGTGAAAGAGCTGCTCGCAGATTTCGGCATTGAAGGGCGCGTCGTCGCGCCGAACGAGGTGGTGATTCGCGGCAAAGAGAATCTCATCCGCTTTGAGCGAGAAATCGGTTTTTCATCCGGAGTCGCCATCAACGGAAACCGTTCAAATAGTCGCTGGAAAGAGTCTCTTGAGAAGCAAGACCTGCTCCGGCGTGCTATTACGTCGTTCAAACTTTAATACGAGAACATGTCGACGGTCTTGCCGTCGGCGTCGAGGAGGCGCACGACCTCGTATTGCTTGTGCCACATGCTCTTGTCGCGGCCGAGATACACGCGCCAGGTGATGCCCTTGAAGTGCGGGTCGTTCTCGTGTGCGTTTACGCAACCGTTGTAGTTGATGTGCGCGATCAGGAAGGAGGCGCAGGTGCCGGAAAGGTTCACTGGCGGGGTGGCGACGAGCGTGCAGCGGTTCAGGCCTTGGGTGTAGGCGATGCAGGCCGTGTCGCGCTCCGGGTTTTCGCCATAGTAGCTTTTCAATTCATCGTACGGGGTCGGGCAGGTGATCGGGAGCGGCGGATAGAATGGCTGATACTGCGCGAAATAGCCGATGCAGAGATTCTCTCGGAACGAGGCGCCGATAGGGGAGCGGCCGGAGGAGACGGTGGCGAGGTCGCCCGGGTTGAGTACGATCGGCTGGGTGGCGTTGATGAGGCCAGAGCGGGGGACTTCCGTTCCTTTCGGGATGGTTGCTGATGCGCCGCTCGTGTCGCTCACGAGCTTCCATCCGGAAATGTCGACTGGTGCCGAGGCATCGCTTGCGAGCCGGATCGTCACGTATTCGTGTGCGGGGTCGGGGGCTGCCGCATCCGAGACGTAGTGGCTGAGCGTGACGGTGCCGCGATGGATAGAGGGAGTGCCAAACGCCGCTGCGGAAGGCGTCTCACCGAAGATGTTGCTGCTGCCGAAGCGGGATCCGGCTCCGGTCGAGGTGCTGTTGTAGAGCGTGCCGGGTGTCTGGATGTAGAGGGAGTTTGAGCCGCGCAGTACCGGCCCTGCGAAGGAGAGGGGGCGGTTGGGGCCGCCGCCGCTGAGCCACAAAAGGAAGACGAACCCGAAGATGCCGAGGATGAAAAAGGTGTCGCTCATGGGTGCATGATACCAGGTCTAGGAGCCGGTCTCGCCGGAATGGTCGCGCAGCTCTTCGCGGGCGACCTCGGCATCGCTCCATGGTGTCTTCGCACCGTTCGGGCCCATGATGTATGGGTCGGTGCCTTTGCCAGAGATGAGCACAGCATCGCCTTGCTGCGCAGTGGTGAGTGCATAGCGGATGGCCTCCCGGCGGTCCATGATGACGTGCGGCGGGCGCTGCATACCCGCGGCCATCGCGTCCACGATCGCACGCGGGTCTTCGTCGTACGGGTCTTCGTTTGTGAGAATGACGACGTCGCAGGTCTCATCCGCAATCTTCCCCATGGCAGGACGCTTCCACGCGTCGCGTCCGCCGCCGGTGTTGCCGAGAACGCAGATCTTTCGGTGCGCCGGGAAGGCGCCGTAGAGGGCAGCGAGTGAGTCGGGCGTGTGCGCGTAGTCGACGACCACGAGGAAATTTTGTCCGGCGTCGATGCGCTCGACGCGGCCGGGGACGCGCGCGAGCGAAGCGAGCGCGCGTGCGGCCACTTCCGGCGAAACGCCGAGCGCCTCGCAGAGCTTCACGGCCGCGAGCGCATTCACCGCGTTGAACTCGCCGGGAATCGGCAGCACGAAATGCGTGCCACCGTAGTCGAACGAGACGCCAGCATCGTTGTTCGCAAGCTCCGCAAGCTCGCTCTTGCTGAAGCCTATGGCTCGCGGCACGCGCGCGCTCAGAAATGCGCGCGTCTCAGGTACGTCTTCGTTTGAAACGAGGACACGCGATGGTTTTCGCGAGTGCTCAAGCGCGCGCACAATGGCGCGCTTTGCGGCGACGTACCCCTCGAATGAGCCGTGGCGCTCGATATGTTCTTTCTGGATGTTTGTCACCACGAGCGCGTCGAGGTCGAGGAACCAGTGGCGTGCCTGCAGCGTGCTCTCGGAGGTGATCTCGACCACGAGATGAGTCGCACCTTTCGCGAGTGCTTTGCGCATGAAGGCTTGGATGAAGCCGCGACCCTGGAGCGTCATTTTGAATTTGTTGGGCTCCGATTCCTCGCCGATAGCGAAGCGAATAGTGGAGGCGAGTGCGGTCTTGTGCCCGGCCTCAGTGAGGATGGCGAAGAGCATTTCGGAGACGGTGGATTTGCCCTTCGTGCCCGTGACGCCGATGACGGTGAGTTTACGCGCAGGGAAGCGGTATGCAGCAGCCATGAAAATAGCGAGGGCGCGGTGGTAGAGTGGGCGGAAGAACTCGACCACCGGCTCCGGAATGATCTTTTTCAAGAATCGTATGAGCGTGTCGATGAAGCGATACATATGTTTATCGTAGGTTGGCGGAAAGCGCTGCTTTGAGGCGGGCATCGCGGCCAGCGAGTTCTGCGGGAATCACGCCGAGTGCCTGGCGCGCTTCGCGTTCGGTGTAGCCGAGCGCGACGAGCGTGTCGAAGACATCGGCATCTGCGTCATCGTGGGCGCCTCCGGGTGCCGACACCTTTTCCGCCAGCTCGACCACGAGCTTTTCGGCAGACTTTTTCCCAAGCCCGATGACGCGGGTGAGATAGGTGACATCGCGTGCAGCAATAGCAGTCTCAAGCTGGGTACGCGATGCACGACGCAGAAGCGAGAGGGCGGTCTTCGGCCCCATGCCCGGCACGGTGAGCGCAAGCTCGAAAAAGGCGCGGTCGGAGGGGTCGACGAAGCCATAGAGCTCGGGGCCATCCTGTTTTATGGCAAGGTGGGTGGCAAGCGTAATCTCGCTCCCGACCGGCAGCGGCTCGACACTCGCGAGGTGGACGAAGAGGCCCCAGCCGGACACATCGACCACGACGCCCCCTGGCTCCAGCGAAAGCACCTTCCCGCGAATAGTGCGAATCATGACAATATCCTAGCACCAATCGGGACACAGGCCATTTGCGTTTTCGGCATTTGTCGCGTAGTATGCGGCGCATGGCAATCACATCATCTGCAAAGAAAGCGCACCGCGCCTCGCTCAACAAGCGCGTGTTCAATCTGCGCCGCAAGAAGGCGCTCGCCGACGCGACCAAGGGCCTGAAGAAGGCGCTCGCCGCTGGTGGGGCAGCGGAAGCTGAAAAGCTCCTCCCGGCTGCCTACAAGGCGATCGACAAGGCCGCCAAGCGCGGAGTCATCAAGGCCAACACGGCCTCCCGCAAGAAGTCGCGCCTGGTCGCCGCCATCCGCCGCACGGAGGCGAAGGCGTAAGCATAGAAAAAGTAATCGCCGCGACCTGAAGGTCGCGGCGATTACTTTTGTGCCCCACGAGGAAGTTCCGCGTTTCTAAAACTCGCTACGCTCCACTTGCTGTGCCCCCACGAGGAATCGAACCTCGATCTTGAGTTCCGGAAACTCACACTCTATCCGTTGAGCTATGGGGGCTTGTGAACGGCCTCCTCCGGGAGGCCGTTGAAGTGCACCTCACCAAGATCCTTCCGGTGGGCGCGGTGGAAAGGGCTTTCGGAAATCTGCTCCTCGCAAGAGCCGCCCGTGTTCGTGCAGACAGAGGATCTGGGCCATCAGTACTGCCAGTGCGATGAAAAAGCCTATCCAGACCAACGCTGGGGAGGGAATGGACGCTCTTTCTGCTTCGACAATAAATCTTGAGGCGAAAAATGCCGCTATACCTGCCAGGGTGGAAGTGAACACTGCTCCGAGCGCGGACCCCAACCGTGCCCATGTAATCGGATTTTTCATGGCACCTCCAAAAGAGCTTGGTTACGAGCGCTGTACGCTCAGTTGGTTCCCGAGGGTACGGTAGCACGGGGCGCGTTCATTGACGAGCAGCTTCATCTTGTCTACACTTCCGCCAGCTCGCGCCATTCACGCGTTACTCATTTAGACATACTGCATGACGTACTCTGATGCTGCCTCGGCGGCGTTACGTTTTGCTCGCGCCCAGTATCCATTTCTGCTTGTCGTCGCGCTCGCGACGAGCACGGCGCTCGTCGTCGCTTTCCTCATTCCGCAGCCGGCTACAGCTACCCGCTTCACATCCGTGCCCAAGCGGGTCTCGGTGGCGAGCAGTAGCGCACAGCGGGTGTATGCTCTTGTTGCGCCCAAAAATTCTCGCGCACAAAGCAAGAAAAGGGTGAAGCGCTCGTCGTCCGTAAACATTCGCGCCGCGTCGCCGTCCAAAACTTCGGCGCCAACGCAAAGCAATCCAGGGTCGGTGCCAGCACCTGCTCCACGAGCGCAGCCTACTTCATATGATGCGCTCGTGCTCGCTGACAAGCCGGCACTGTATCTGTCTATGGACTCACCATCCTCGGGACGCGAAGAAGATCTCTCCGGCCATGGCAACACCAGCACCTACAAGGGCGGCGTGCCGAGCGCCACAGCGATGCCCAATGGTGACACGGCCGCAGTCTTCAACGGCTCGAGTGAATATCTCACTGTCCCATCGAATGCGACGCTTTCTATTCCCACCACAGGAAAACTTACGTGGGAGGGTTGGGTGCGCCCAGATACGTTGCAGTTTCAAAACGAGAGTGAGGATGGGTATGTGGACTGGATGGGGAAGTGTGCAGACTATGCTCCCGATTGCGAATGGGAAGCACGCCTCTATAGCACGGTTACTCCCGAAGGTCGTCCGGATCGCTTTTCCGCCTATGTGTTCAACCCATCGGCAGGGCTCGGAAGCGGCGCGGACTGGCAGCCGGCCTCGGGTGTGTTCTCGGCCGGTGACTGGGTCTATGTCGTGGCGGAATATGACCTGACGCAGACGCCGGCGGAATGCTCTTCGGATTATCCTGGCACCATCAACATATGGGTGGATGGCGTGAAGCAGAACTTTGCCGACCACGCGCCGACCGGTTGCATGAGTCAGTACGAGGTGATACCGGAGGCGGGCGCGTCGCCGCTCACCATTGGCACGATGGCGATGGACACCTGGTTCAAGGGCGCCATCGGCAAAGTCGCAGTGTATGACCACCTGCTCTCGCAAACGCAAATCAACGCGCGTTATACCGCCATGACCGGCAAAGAGCCATCGGGCTCGTGCGGAGATACGTGCACGGTAGCGAATCCATAAAGCTCTGTCGGCAGGACCGCTTCGCTTATCGATCCTTACAGGATCAGTACACCTTGTGGAGATTTTGCTCCAAGTATTCGCAAAATCTGCTCACAAGGTCTTCGATTCCTGCACGCACGCCTCCCAGGCGTGCTCGGGGCACAGAAACAAGAAGCGACGCATGTATGCGTCGGCTTCTTGTTTCTGTGCCCCCTAAAGGTACCGCAGGGCACCAGGTGAGACAATGCAAGGGTATTTCGAGCGGCTTCTATCGTCTGCGCCGGAGGCCCCACGGTCTGTATCT
>JAJYJQ010000001.1:0-14410 GCA_021789225.1 bacterium
AAAAGGCGTTTCGCTCGTCGTAAAGACGGGCGTGGCTGCGCGACCGAAGCGCAGATACACGGGTGTCGTCATCTCTGCGGCCGCACGCACTGCCTTGCGCGCCTCCTCAGCATCGGCCGGGTTAATGACGGTCATATTCGGCAGCATGCGCATCATGCCGATGTCTTCGAGCATCTGATGCGTCGCGCCGTCCGGCCCTACCGAAACGCCCGCGTGCATACCACACACCTTTACATTTGCATTCCCGAGCGCAATGGTCGTGCGGATGTGCTCATAATTCCGGCCTGGATTGAAGGCTGCGTAGCTTGCCGTAAAGGGCACCTTAAGCGCTGCCGCAAAGCCCGCCGCGAGCGCTGCCATGTTTTGCTCGGCGATGCCGACCTCGACGAAACGATCGGGAAATCGCTTCGCAAACGATTCCGCGCGCGTCGATTCGGAAAGGTCGGCGCAGAGCACCACGATACGCTCGTCCGCCTCCCCCGCCTCGACGACGCCTGTGCCGAATCCGTCGCGCGTCGGCGCGCAGTTAATCGCGTCAGAAAACAGATTCTCTACAAGATGTGCCTCCGGGTTATGCATATTCATTCGGCACGCGCCCGGCACCCGTGCGCAGCTCTTTCAGAAAGCGTTTTGCTTCCTCGGCGCTTGGCGTCTTGCCATGCCAATGGAAGTCAAATTCGATTTCCGGCACGCCCTTGCCCGGAATCGTATGCGCAATGATGAGCGTCGGCTTCTCATAAATCGCCTTCGCCTCTTCCACCGCCGCGACAAACGCGCGAATATCGTGCCCGTTCACCTCAAGCACCTCCCAATTGAACGCCTTGTACTTGGCCCGGAGTGATTCGAGCGGCATCACGTCCTCGGTCATGCCGTCTATCTGGATGTTGTTGCGGTCGATGATCGCGGTCAGATTTGAGAGCTTGTACTTCCCCGCAAACATCGCCGCCTCCCAGATACTCCCCTCGTCTTGTTCACCGTCGCCCATCACCACGTACACCCGCCGCCCCATGTGGGACATAGTATGTCCCACATGGGCATCCATGCGGAGAGCGTAGGCCATGCCGGCTGCCTGCGAGAGCCCCTCGCCCAAAGGACCGGAGGTCGTCTCTAGCCCGGGCAGCATGCGGTGCTCGGGGTGCCCTTGGAGCCGCGAGCCGAATTTCCGCAGCGTCAGGCATTCCGAGAGAGGAAAATAACCGGCGTGCGCCATAGCGGCGTAGCGCACGGGCACGATGTGGCCATTGCTGAGAATAAGTCGATCGCGCTCTTCCCACTCGGGGCGCTTCGGGTCGTGTTTCAAGATATGGAAATAAAAGGCCGCGAAAATGTCTGCCATGCCAAGCGGCCCGGCGGTGTGTCCGCTCCCCGCGGCGACGAGCATCGAGAGGATCGTCTCTCGAATCGCCTCTGCTTTCTGCTCGATATGCGCGACCTGTTCGTCCGTAAGTGCCATGACTAGCGGTTGTACATGCCGTAGCGGAGCGCGAGCTCCTGGAGCTCATGGATGCGCGCGGGCACGTCGGTGCTGTGCCAGATTGCAGAGCCGATGACGAGCTGGCTCGCCCCGGCGGCGAGAAGCTTCGGCGCATTCGCGAGCGAGACGCCGCCGTCTACCTGGATCAGCACATCCGGATGCTTCGCGTGAAGCGCGCGCACCGTCTCGATCACACGCTCATCAAACGGCTCGCCCTGCACGCCGATGTGCCGGATACCCATGAGCTGCACGTAGTCCACTTGCCCAAGCACCGGCTCAAGCACGGAAAAATCCTCCCCTGCCCCGAGCGCGACGCCGAACGCAAGCATGTCCGGCGCGAATCCTTTCTCATGCCCGAAGCGCGCCGAAAGGCGCGTAAAGACAGCAGGCAGATCCTGCACGCTTTTCGCGTGAATGGTCACGCGCGATGCGCCAAGCGCGATCCAAGCATCCGCAGCCTTCTCAGGTTCTGCTACCATCAAATCCGCTTCCAGCCTGAACCGATCGCTTCCGGCGAGCATCTCCCCGCCAGAAATGAGTTCTGTACACTCGTGCGTACAGCGCTCGTCTGTGTACGGCCAGGTCGGCGCGCCGCCGAGCGCACCGTCAACCACATCGATCTGCACAGAATCCACGAGCCCCGAAAGACGCGTGAGTTTCTCCTCAAGCTCTTTGCGGGTCTTGACCAGGATTGCTGGCACGATGGCACCCATAGCTAAAATAGTACCACGCGCCGCGCGAAGCGCGGCGCGTGGTACTGCGTATCCTTCCCATGTGGGACGTTGCACGTCCCACATGGAGGCTCTTAGAATGCGGCGATGCGGCGCGCGTGGTGCGCGGCTCCTGAAAAAGGCGTCCTGAGAAAAAGCTCGACCGCCGCGAGCGCCTCGGCGTCTGTGAGAAATCGCGCGCCGAGCGAGAGGATGTTCGCATCATTGTGCGCACGGGCGAGCCGTACGATATCGAGCGCGTCCTGGGCTTGCGCGCCCTCCGCATCAAGCGTGCCTTTCGCCCGCGCGCCGCCGTAGAAGACGGCGGCGCGCGCACCGCGAACGCGGTTTGCCGCCATCGCCTCCCCTTGCCCGCTCCCGCCGATGACCACCCCGAACGCATGCGTGTCGCCTTGCGTCCGCACTTCCGCGACGCGCATCGCGCAGGGCGTCACGTATTCCGGGTAGTCATCTTCGCTATCGAAGGCATGCGCGCCCATATCCACCACCGCGTATCCTCGCGCGCGCAAGCCTTCGGCAAGCGCGCGCTTCATCGAAAACCCCGCGTGATCCGCGGCGATATAGATTTTATATGTTTCCAGCGGCGATGACATGGTGTACTAAAGCCTCCGTATACCCCATCTCGTTGTCGTACCAAGCGAGCACTTTCACGAGCCTGCCGCCCACAACGCGCGTCATCGAGAGGTCGGCGATGGAAGCAAAGGGCATTCCCACGATATCGCTCGAGACCACTGGCTCATCCGTGACGACGAAAATCCCCTGCCAGCGCGCGCTCTGCGCCGCTTTCGTGAGCGCGGCATTCACCTCCTCCACGCTCGTCTCGCGCTTGGCGAGGAACGTGATGTCGGCGATGGAGCCCGCCGGCACCGGCACGCGAAGCGCGATGCCATCGAAACGCCCCGCGAGCTGCGGGTACGCTTTCGTCACCGCGATGGCCGCTCCCGTCGAAGTCGGCACGATGTTTTGCGCCGCTGCGCGCCCCTTGCGGAAATCGTGCCCCTTCACCGGCCCATCCACGACCGACTGCGTCGCGGTGTATGCATGCGTCGTGTCGAGGAGCGCCATCTCGATACCGACCGCTTCGTCCAGGATAGCGATGATCGGGCTTGAGGCATTGGTCGTGCAGGAGGCGTTCGAGGAGACCTGGCACGTCGCGAGGTCGTCGGGGTTCACGCCCATAAGCACGGTCGCGCCCGGCACGCTCGCATCCGCGCCCGCCTTCCCTGGCGCAGAGATCACCACGCGGCGCGCGCCGGCGGTGATGTGTGCCTGCGCCTTATCGTATTCCGTAAAGAAGCCGGTCGCTTCCACCACCACGTCTATGCCGAGCTCCCTCCACGGCAGCTTGGCCGGGTCTTTCTCCGAGAGAAAGCGCACCTCTTTGCCGTTCACGACGAGCGCCCCGTCTTTCACCGCGACCGAAAACGGCGCATGTCCATACACCGTGTCGTGCTCGAGCAGGTACGCGAGGTTTTCAAGAGAGCCCAAGTCGTTGACGGCGACGAGCTCGATCTCCGGACGGTTCCATGAGCGGCGCACGAACGCGCGCCCGATGCGGCCGAATCCATTAATAGCGACACGAGTGGTTTTCATACGGGAAGATGATGGATAAAGGATGCATAAATAGTACCACGCGCTCGCTACGCGAGCGCGTGGCTGCACCCCTTGAGCAGCGTACAGCCGCTCTCTGGAGCGGCTGATTACTGTTTCCGCAACTTTAGCAATGCTCCGTTCACTCGCTCTATAATTCCCTCTGCTATAAGATCGAGCAGCGGCTCATAGTCCTCGTGCTTGTCTATTTGCGCCAGTGCGTTGCAATACCGGTTCTTGTTCTCGCGTTCAATCTTGATAGAAATGCCAGGGAGCCCGTACCGTTCCAACACCAAATTGGCAGCAAGTCGTGCTGTGCGGCCGTTTCCTTCTCGGAATGGATGGATGTAGGTGATGGTGTGATGCACGTATGCAGCAAAGTTTAAGACCTCAGCCATGATATGAAGGCGTTCCTCAGACTCGTTTCCGGTTTCGGAAATCCACCCATTTGCGCTCGCTTCTTCCAAGGAGGTGGTATATTCCGCCATACGCGCGTCAACTTTTTCCATCAATTCAGCCACGTGCTGATGCGGCGGTGGAATATGATCTGAGCCCGTGATTCTACTGATGTTCTCATGACGAATTACTCCTGCGATTTCAGGCCACGCTTCCTCAAAGATAATCTTATGTATGTGATAGATCACATCGACTGTTATCGGCTCGCGCGTCCGTGCATAATCACGAACAAAACGAGAGGCTCGGAACACGCCGACAACCTCTCGTTCTTGCAGTTCTTTTTCATTCCGAGGACGGGCAGTCGCCATCTCTCCTCGCTATTTAATTGCGCTCGAAAGCTCCTCTACATCCTTTCGGTCAACCATGCTCCCTTCAAGGACGCTCGAGTAATAGGCGTGCTCAAGATCCCATTCGCGCTCCAATGACGAGCGCTCATCCGGGGCAAGCTCCTTGATGGCTGCCTGCCCGCGTGCTGCTGCTTGAAAAGCTTTCTGCAGTAGATTTTTTGTCATAGGCGCATCATTTTAGAATAAAAACAGCTCCTTTTCAACCGTGTGCCTAGTATAGCATGCGAGAGGATCGTTTTTATGAAAATTGCCCACGCGCTCGCTACGCGAGCGCGTGGTCGAACACGCACAGGCTACGGCGTGGTAGAGGTGGCGGTCGTGGTGGCGGTGGTAGAGGCGGACGAAGTCGTCGTTGTAGTGGTCGTGCTCGTAGCAGTACTGGTCGGCGCGGTTGTGGTGGTCGTTGCCGCGCTCGTGGTGCTGCTCGTCGAGGAGGTCGTGCCTGACGTGCTCGTACTGCTCGTGGTCGAGACAGTACCATCCGGGTTGCCCACGATCACCGAGCGCGTCACCGTGGCCGTGTGTCCTGCGCTATCGACCGCCGAGTACGTGAGGATGTAGGTCGCCGGCGCGCTGGTATCTATCCACGGCGAGCTCGTCGCCGTCATGCTGCCATTCACATAGATAAGGTATGCCCCGTCACCCGAGCCGCCCGAGACCGTCGCGCCCTGCTCCACGTACGTGCTCCCCACGAGAAGATGCGTCGGGTTCGCGCCGATGAGCGTTATCGAGAGCGGCCCGCTGCTCGCGGCGGTCGTGGTCGCGAAAGGATTCACCGACGCGCTCACATCCGCGCACGCGCCCGGCGTCGAAGTCGCCACGCCATTTTCGATGCGCAAGCAGTACGGTTGCTTGGTCACCTGGTCGTAGAGGGTCACACCTGTCGGCGCCGCCGAGGAACCGACCGTCGCATTCGCCGCCGTGAGGTGGTCGACAAAGAGGTTTGCTGCGTAGAAGGTATCCGCCGCGAGCTTCGCCACGTGGAGCACATTGTCCACGAAGGACGAGCCGATCTGCCCGAGCATCGAGACCAGGTCGTAGGTGCCCGCAGTCGTGGAGCTGGTCGAGCTGGCCAAAGCATCCACCCGCAAGGAAAGCTGTTGTATTTCGTCTTGCTGTTTTCCGGCATTCGCGAGGTTGTAGAGTGCGAGTCTAGACACGTCTATGTCACCCGTTGTCGTCAGGACGTCACTCGGCACGGCCGGCGTCGTGGTCGCGCCGTTAAGTACGAACGTGACCGGGGCATTAGGCACCGCGAACCCTTCCTGTGCTTCCACCTGCCCGTGCACAGTCAAAAGCGGCGTCGTTGACGCGTACGTGTTGTGCGCGTAAATGCCGTTTGCGACAAAATTGTGTGTGTCCTCTACCTCGACATCAAACACCACTTCCCGCCCCACATGCGTGATGGAAATAATCTCGTCCCAGGTGACGCCATTGTCGCCGGCAAGCACCGCGATTTCGGCACCCGGCGCAAGACCGGACACCTTCCGCCACCTGGCGCGGTCGCCGGAGAGAGAAGCGAGGAAGTCTTTAAAGAAAAAGCGTATGTTCATAGGCGTGGTGCGGCATCTCCGTGCCGAGCGTCCCCGTGCCGAAATTGACTTTCGCGTTGAGCCGCTCCTGATAGTGTAGCATTCGCCTGTCGCCACTTTTTCCACGACTGCTCCAGGCGAAACGTCTTCGTGCGCGTTTCCGCATAACGCGCGATGAGTTCATCAATAATGTCCTCCGGGTCGACCTTGGCGCCATACATACCTTTCGCGTGTTCGAGATAGATGACCATCTTGTTGCAACCGCTCATCGCACGCTCCAGATACCCGATTCCTTTCGCAAAATCGGCAAACCGTATCGAGTGCGCTTCCCCTATGGCGAGCGGTATGTTCATGGCACAATCAGCCATCCCTTCCGTAAACGGATATTTGAGTGTGGTGAGCTTCGGCCGCACATTCTTCATGACAATGACCGCGCACTCAAGCGCCTTTTGGTATATGTCGAGGTCGCGAAAGGTCTTGACCGGCTTTTTCGGCACAAACGTACCGCCCTTCTTTCCGAATTTGACGTCGCGATAATAATTCATACGATAACCAGTTTGCCTATATCTTCCTGCGGCACCGTCGCGACCGAACCGTCACGGTAGTGTACCTTTCGCGCACGCTTGCGCGGCTGCAGCTTTTTCACCACATGCAGAGGATAGAATTCGTAATAGTCCTTGTCGTCGAACCAGGCGCACTTGAATTCAAAGAGCCGCAAGCCCGTGAGCCGCGAGAGCGCGAGCGCATACCACGTGAGCTGCTCGATCGGCTTCTCTTTCGCCGCGTTCGGTTTGTAGTCGAGGATGTGGATCATGCCGTTCCTCACTTGGAGGAGGTCGACGTGGCCCGTCAGCAATTTCGGCAACCCGCTGCCGACGTTGCCTCTGGCTTTGCCAGCACTTCCTTTCCCCTTCTTCCCCTTAAACGTAATCCCGTCCTCGCCGACGACCTTGAATCGCAACTCATTCTGCAAATGCTCGATATCCTCCCGCCGGATATACACCGGTACCTCGGTAGCCACGGTCACGCTGTCATTCGCGAGCATGAAGCGCTGGATCGCCTCGTGCCGCTCGATGTTGCGCTCCACGCTCGGCAGCACGAACGCCGCCAGCTCGTTCGCGAAATTATGCTTGCTCTTCACGATCATATCCGCTTTGTCGAACGTGCTACGGATTTCGCTCATGCGCTCACCGTCAGCAAAATACTGATGCGGCGTCTCGCTCGATACGGCATCGAGATATTGCTTGAGCCGGTCGAAGCGCCGGTTTTTGAATTCCTCCAGCGAAAGGAACATCTTTGCGCGGTGATAGCGAAAGCGGTAGAGCTGGCGGTGCGCCATCGAGACCACCTCGACCATCTCGGCGGGTGGCAGGAGCTTCACCGCATACGGCCGCATGCGCTCGTAGCGGCAGAGCGGTTTGTATTGCTCTACCCAGCTTCCCAGTGCCGACGTTGTCTGGGGTGCTTGCTCCCCGAACTTTTTCTGCAAAAGTTTTACCGTCTGCTCCAATGAGAGCCCGAGATTGTAATAGCTGATGCCCTCGATGATGACTTTGAGCGGGTAGCGCTTCCCTTTCACGCGCTCGCTCGTGAAGGTGCGCCCGCACCCTTCTGCGCGACACATATATAGTTGTACGACCTCGTGCTTCTTCTTTCGGGTGCCGCGCCTGACAAAATTATTCGAATTGCAGTACGGACATACCGTTTCCGTAGACATAGCAGCCCGAAGCCGAGATTGTGCTTCCACTTGCGCAGCGTCCGCTATCCCTTTCTCTATTGACTTCCTTTTCGAGAGGTATACCATGGTGATGATTATGGCTTCGGCCTCCGAGGAGCCCCGCCCTGCGCGGGGCTCCGTTCGTTTTCGCACTCCATAACAAATGCAGAGAGTTTCCTCTGCATCGCGACGAACGATTCCTGAGGGATCATGCCGATCTTGCGAAGAAATCGCTTGGTGCTTAAGGTGCGAACCTGCGTGAGCGCTGCCCAGTAGGTGGTGCCCCCGTGCAAAAACTCCGCGTAAAACGGTGAGGACTTCTTCTGCGAGGTTACAGGCATGACCCACACCATTTCGCGATTGAAACGTCGAAGGACTATCCCGGGGCGTTCAAATGTCTCGTGCTTGCCGTCAATCTCGATACCTATGTTCGCGCCGAACGACACCCACCACAGCTCGCGTTGATGGGCCTCGATCGGCCGACGCTCGCCGTCCACGTTTTTCTTCACCCTGTTCCACCGATCGAATTCTTTTTCCATATGGGAACGCTCGGCAATGGGGCGCACCTTGTCCCCACCCTCTTTTCGCTTCATTGACTTTTTAGCATGCGGGAGTATCATACATTTGTATTTCTATTAACGAGCGCTTCTTGAGGTTCCGTCCTCAAGCGGCGCTCGTTTTTAAACTCAAGCCGCCTTCGAAGATTGTTCATGAACCATATCTTTCCGGGCGCTACCCGCTTCAACAATGTTGAGCAATGCTCTTCATCTGGACTGAGAACGACTTCGAGCTTGCCGGCATCGTATAGATGTTGCACCAGTGAATAAAAATCTCCGTCGCTGGACACGATAACCGCTTTCTCAAATTTCTGAAAATCGAGCATCGTCTGCAAGACAAGGTCGGCGTCAATATTCCCTTTTATATTCCCGTCTCCGTCCGGGACCGTCGGTTTGAATTTGAGAATGAATCCTGCTTCTTGCAGGCGATCATACAGTCGCTGATTAAGCGCGACGAATCCTATGAACAGATATGCCTTGCTGACACCATACTTCTCCGAGAGGTATACCCGAAATCGGCGATAATCCAGTTCCCACCCGAGTTTCCGAATCCCAAGATGAAGGTTCTGACTGTCAATGTATGCGTAATTGGTAAGTGGTTTTTTCATATATCACGAATTTCCGGCACTGAAATCTCACGACTTTCCGTGATTTTGAGCCCCAACCTCGGCAGACGTGATACGGAAGCGCAGTGAAAAGCGCGACTTTCTTTGTCGTCAGTCAAAAAGTATTTCATATTTTATTCTCCGCGACGCGCGCCAGATACGGGTGGTTCGCGGTGGTGCGGATGACCCGGCCCGAGCGCGTCTTGAGCTCATAGACCTCCTGCACACCCTTGGGCAGGAGCGCGCGCACGCGGCGCCACACCGCGCGACCGCGCTTCTCATCGAGCGAGAGCACCTCATCCCCCACAACAACATCGGCAATCGCCACCTCGTCATACGCGTAGCTGCCATCCCCGCGCTTCTTGCGCCGCTTGAGCTTCGTGTCGCCGGTCACGCATTCCGCCGCCACGCCGCCAGGAGGCTCCGGGAGCGCCGCAACGCTCATAAGGCTCGTGACGCCCTGTATTTGGGCTATTTTTGCGCTCTGCTGCTGCATGGCAGCGAGCATGAGCCATTGAAGGTCTCCGTACTTGACCTCGTAGTAGCCGTTCGAACCGGTAGTTACGAGCTCGGGCGCCACCGTGAGCACTTCCTGCGCGATGAGGCCGTGGTAGGTGGTGGAGGGCGCGGTCGTGTAGGCAAAGGAGCGCGGCTGAAGACCGTCCACCTGCGCCTCCGGATCGCTGCTAAAGGTGAGCGGCGCGATGTCGGTCTTCAAGCGCGCGTCTGACGCACACGTGCCGAGCGTGCCGCTGTTGTAGTAGAGACAGCCCCAGTTCAGGCCCGCCGAACCCAGGTTGTAGCTCGACGCCGCGTCCGGGCCGATGTTGCCGGCGACTTGCAGTTTAAAACTACTCGGATTCGTCGTCCCGATGCCGACGTTGCCGCCTTGTTGAATTGTTAACCTGTCAACTCCATTTGTTCCGCCAAATAGCCTCATATCAGTTGACCCGGTCGGCATATACCAAGTCCAATAACTGCTGCTATTTCCGAAACCCAAACCCGGCGTTGCTGAATTAAAAATTGATAAACCATGCGTTCCTGCAAGATATGAGTTTGGGCTCGTCGTCCCGATGCCGACGTTGCCTCCATTATTTATGTAACTAGGTGCACCACTGACTGATGACAACTGAACCGTTTGCGTGCCATCAGCTTTAAACAAACCCAAAATTCCCCCGGTACCGGTAAGCCCTGTTTGCCAAATTTCAGCCACCTTATTCGTTCCGGCGCTGTCGATGAGAGAAAAATCAGGATTTCCGCCTCCCTGCGCCTTTATAGTTAATCTACCTACCGGCGTCGTCGTCCCGATGCCGACGTTGCCGGCAGATGTGATGCGCATGCGCTCAGCCCCTCCTGCAGTGGCTCCGGCATAAAAGGCGATGTCAGTCGGTACCGATCCGGCCCCTACCGTCCCGTTCACCAAGAAAGAAACTGACGCTGTGCTGCCAAATGTGCTTCCATCGTATGGGATTGCCGAAATTTCACCAATGTAATCTCCGTTCGCAATCGCCGCAGGAGAAGCTGGCGTACCGCGCGCGCGGCGAATGGCAAGCCACGCATCATTCCCCGCCGTCGAGCTGTATTTCGTAAACGCAGAGGCAGCTCCCGATGTCGAAACGACTTCCAGCGCTGAGCTGGGATTCGTGGTGCCGATGCCGACGTTGCCAGCCGAGGTGATGCGCATGCGCTCCGTCGAGCCACCAGCACCAAACAAGAGATTTGTGTCGGACCGTACCACGAAATCATCCTGCACATCATTGATAAGGGCGCCATTCGCCTTACTGAGGCCGACATACCCCTTTTGGTTCCTATTATCGCTGAATGTAAGGAGGTTATTGGCTAGACTTGTATCGCCATCAATATTCACCGTGCCATTCACCGTGCTGCGTATTTCAAGCGGAAATGCCGGCGTCGTGGTGCCGATGCCGACGTTGCTGCCGGACTGGAAGATGGCGGAGTTGCCAAGCGCGTTGGAGGCGGTGAATTTCGGCACGTAGCCGGTGGTGCCGGAGACACTCGAGCCGGTGCCAAGCGCAATGCCATTCCAGGTGAGCGTGCCGGCGTTGTTGTAGAGGGCGTAGGCAGTGGAGGCGGGGACGCCGCTTGTGATGTGGATGCCGCCGCCGTTGCCGATGTCGAGAGTGTTGGCAGGGTTAGTCGTCCCGATGCCGACGTTGCCTGTGTTGTTTATTACGAAAGGCGTAGACCAAACCGCTCCATTGTACGAGTCGATAGCAAATCCGTTCGCAGGAGCAGCGGAAGTTGCCCTGAAGCTATATTTTTGTGTCCCGTTTATTGTAATCGCGCCAGATCCCGCAATGTCCGAGCGCGTGGTAGCCACTTCTAGCGGGCTTCCCGGATTCGTCGTGCCAATACCGACGTTGCCGTTGTCTTGCACGACCATGCGCGTGACGTTTGCGGAGTCGGAGATGGCGAGTGCCTTGCCGGTGCTCGTGCCGCTTCCCTTCACGCTCAACTTTGCCCATGGGGTAGTCGTCCCGATGCCGACGTTGCCGGAGGAATCGATGCGCATCCTTTCCTCTGTTCCCGAATGTCCATTCGTCCTGGTGCGGAAAGCTAGATATCCTCCGTACTGGCCGCTGGTAGCATTTTCTTTAAGGCCTGTAATTCCGGCCCATTCTGTCTGGCTGGTAGCATTATAATAACCGCCGAAAAGCAGGCTGCCCCCGATGTTTGCCGCCAGCGGGGCGGTATCATGCAAAGCTGCCTGTCCGATATCGTTCGTTAAGCTTGTGAGCCCCTGGACATCAAACTGGCCGCCCCTTGGCGCTGACGTATTTATGCCAACCCTACCCCTTTGATCTGAATAAATTATTGAGGCTCCAGTAGAAGAAGCAATATTGAGCACGGATGATCCAGCAGTGGCTTGGATAGAAAACTTTGACAGGGGGCTCGTCGTCCCGATGCCGACGTTCCCATTGTCATAGATAGTCGAGTTGGCGAAGGCAGTGCCATTCCACTTCAGTACATAGTTGCTCGTGAGGGAGGCGATGGTGGAGGAGCCCATCTTGTTGTTGAAGAGGGTCCAGTCGGTGGACGCGAGATAGCCATTGGTGCTGCCATTTGCCGCAGGAATGGAGAGTGTACCTGCGCTCCAGGAGAGCGGTGCGGAGATGGTGGTGGCGGCGAGCTGCTTGGAGGCGTTTGCGTACAGGAGTGAGTTGGCGGCGACACCGGAATCGATGAGGTTGCCCACGGTGGCGGTGCCGGAGAAGTTGAGCGCTGCGCCGTTCACCGTGCCGGTGAAGGTGGGCGACGCGGAGAAGACTGCACTTCCCGTCCCCGTCTCATCCGTGAGCGCGGCGGCAAGGTTGGCCGAAGACGGCGTGGCGAGGAAGGTGGCGACACCCGCGCCAAGGCCCGAGACACCAGTTGCAATCGGGAGGCCTGTGGCGTTGGTGAGTGTGACGGCGGATGGCGTGCCGAGGTTTGGCGTGACGAGAGTTGGGCTGGTGCTGTACACGAGATTGCCAGTACCTGTTGCCCCGGTCGAGGTGACGCCTTCGAAAGTGGTGTGGCCGGTGACGGCGAGCGTGCCGCCGATGGTAGCTGCGCCGCTGATAGCGGCGGTACCGGTGGCGGTGAGGTTTGCAAGCGAGAGGTTGCCGGAGAAGAGCGCGCTTCCCTGCACGGAGAACTTCGCGGCGGGCGTGGTCGTCCCGATGCCGACTTTGCCATTGTCATAGATAGTTGAGTTTGCAAACGCGGTGCCATTCCACTTCGGGATGTAGTTGCTCGTGAGCGAGGCGATGGTGGAGGAACCCATCTTGTTGTTGAAGAGGGTCCAGTCGGTGGACGCGAGATAGCCGTTTTGCGATGCGGTGGCGGCAGGAATGGAGAGTGTACCTGCGCTCCAGGAGAGCGGTGCGGAGATGGTGGTGGCGGCGAGCTGCTTGGAGGCGTTTGCGTACAGGAGCGAGTTGGCGGCAACACCGGAGTCGATGAGATTGCCGACGGTGGCGGTGCCGGAGACGCCCAGCGCGCCCGCGATGGTCGCATTACCAGAAACTTTGAGCATCGTCCCCACAGCGAGGCCGCTGCCGATGGTCGTCGTCGCCGAGCTTGAAGGCGCGATGGTGAGGCCGCCCGTCGAATCGACGGTGAAGCTCGTGTAATTTGAGGCATCATAGCGCAAGCGCATCTGCTCGGTCGTGAGTGTGTTCTGGAGGAGGCCGGCCATGGTGAGGTTCGTGGCACCCGTGATGGCATTCGAGTTCATCTGGAGATTCCCGGTCAGCAATCGGCCTCCGTTTGTGAGGAGGTATTGCGGGTGGTCGTCATTCAGAAGGCCGGAAAGCTGGGAGTGGCTCAAAACGGAGCCGGTGGTGCCTGACGTGCCGAAGCCGAAGACACGCGCCAGGTTCGGGCGAACGTCGAAGAGGCGGCTCGCGATGGAGGTGTCGCCGTCCTGAGACACGATGGTTGCGATATAAACGCCACCGCCGCTGTTGACGATTGCTGTAGGAGTCGTGGGAAGCGGCCCGTCCTTCGCGGCTTGCTGCGTGGAATATTGCGCCTGGCCGTACACGTAGTGGAGATGGCCATCGAGCGTGCGGATGATGAGGTCTTTCTTCCAGTAGCCTGCCGTCATCGCGGCGAGCGCGCTTGCTTGATTATTCGTGGTGACGTTATAGTCCGCCGTGTTCACGAGATTATTTGCCGTATCCTGCACCCAGCCGTTGTCGGCAGTCTGGTACCACTTGGTGAAGGTGGTGGCATCGGCCACAGAGAACTCTTTGAGGTTGGCATTGATCGTGCCGCCGGTCGCGATGAGCGCGAGCGGTGTCGTCTCCGAGACGATGTTTCCGCTCTCCACGATGGCGCCAATGGAATGGTCGAGGAAGTTGTTGTTGCGCGAGGTGTAATTCCCTGCGTAGTACGGGAGCGAAGAGATGAGACCGATTGCCGTGTTGCTGCCGGTGGTGTACACGTAGCCGAGGACAATGTAGTTGTCGCCGTTTTGCTTGGTAGCCGCGATGTTTACACTGCCATTCGAATCGATGGCGACATAGTTGTCGCCGCTGTTCAGCATCGCCACACCATTCTGAGCGCCCCAGGTAACGCGCGTGGTCCCGATGTATCCGGTGCCTGCCGTAATGTTAATCTGATTGCCCGCAGCAATCGAGAGGTCGCCGCCCGAGACGAGGCCGGTCGACCAGCGCTCACTGCGCTGAAGTCCGACCTCTTGAAGCGTGGCGTTCACGTTGGCCGTGGTGCCGGTGTAGTAGCTGCCATCATCGCGGGTGGGAACCGTTGCCGCCCACACTTGATTGGCACCGGTGCCGAAATTGATGTACGGGCTCGTGAGCGGAGTGCCATTCCAGGTGCCCGAGACGACCGTACCCAGGGCGGAGCTCCCGACGACGGAGAGCGTCGCGTA
>JAJYJQ010000001.1:14420-23553 GCA_021789225.1 bacterium
GCCGTTCCAGATACCCTCCTTGACCGTGCCCGTCGCATCGACACGAAATGCATTCCCTGCGGTGCCGATGGAAAGGAGCGAGAGCGGCGAGGTGGTGCCGATGCCGACATTGCCCGCTTTGGTGATGGTCATCCTCTCAAGGCTGTTCGTGAAGAAGCGGAGGTAGTCTTCGTTCGTGTTGTTCGTATCAGCTGTGATGTAGGTCGACTGGTCGGCGTCGATCACGCCGCCCAAGCCCTGCCACACGCCCACGTCCCCATAGCCTTCGAACTGGTGCGTCGTGGTGTTGTAGCGGATGTAGCCGGTGGCACCAGTCGGGCGCTCGAGCGAGGTGCCGACCGGAATGCGCATAGCATCAGTCGCGCTGATATCGAACGCGACAAGTGGCGAAGCGGTTCCCACGCCGATGCGACCGTTGTGGAGCGCGTAGAGCGAGGAAGCGGCGGAGAATGCTCCGGCGAAGGTGCTCGTGGCCGTGGTCGAGGTGGCGAGATAGTTTGCAGCGGTCGGCGTTGAAGAGGAGACGACGTGGCCGAGTGCGTTGGTTGTGAGGAGCATGTTTGCGCCCGTGCCGGAGATGACGAAGTTCCGCGCAGTCGCGTTGGTGGCGACGAGGTTGGTGTTGAAGGCGTTGGTCGTCGTCGCATTCGTGGTCGTACTGTTCGTGACCTTGAGACCCGCGATAGTAGCGAGCGTCGAGACGAACGTATCAATGACGCCCTTGGAGGCATAGAGATTGGTGGAGGTGGCGTTCGTCGTGGTGCTGTTGGTGACGTTGAGGCCCGTGATGGTGGCGAGAGTGGAGGTGAGATTGTCGATGGTGCCGGTGACGAGGTGGCCGAGAGTGGCGACGAGATTAGAGACGAAGGAGTTGGTGGAGGTGGCGTTGGTGGCGACGAGCTTCGTGATGTGCTGGTTCGTCGAGGTGGCGTTCGTCGCGACGAGGTTGGTGTTGAAGGCGTTGGTGGTGGTGGCGTCGGTGGTGGTACTCTTTCCTGCCGTGATGTTCGTGAGAGCTACGTTGGTTGCAGTGAGGTTCGTGACGACTGCATGAGTGGTAGTGGCATTCGTCGCGACGAGGTTGGTGATGTGGGAGTTCGTGCTCGTGGCGTTGGTGGTCGTTGAGTTCGTGACCGCCAGATTTGTGATCGTCGCGTTCGTGCCCGTGAAGGTGGTGGCGATGAGGTTGGTCACCGTCGAGAGTGCCGAGGCGAAGGTGTCGATCACACCCTTGGAGGCATAGAGATTGGTGGAGGTGGCGTTCGTCGTGGTGCTGTTGGTGACGTTGAGGCCCGTGATGGTGGCGAGGGTGGACGTGAGGTTGTCGATGGTGCCGGTGACGAGGTGGCCGAGAGTGGCGACGAGGTTGGAGACGAAGGAGTTGGTGGAGGTGGCGTTGGTGGCGATGAGATTCGTCACGCGTGCCGTCTTACCGACCGTGAGCGAGCCGGCGAAGGTGCTCGTCGCCGTCGTGGAGGTGGCGAAGAGTGCTGCAACCGAAGGTGTGGTCGTGCTCACGATGTTGCCCGAAGCGTCAGTCGAGAGGAGCGTGTTATTGGACGCGCCTGTGAGCGCAAAGCCGCCAGCAGAGATGTTTGCGGCAGTAACGACCCCCGAGAAATGCCCCGCGCCCTGCACCGTAAGGTCACCGGCGACGGTCGTCGTCGCAAGCGAGGTCGTACCTGCCGTAAGCGCTGTGAACGAGCCCTTTGTTGCCGTAAGGTTCGCGATGTGGGAGTTCGTGCTCGTGGCGTTGGTGGTCGTTGAATTCGTGACCGCCAGATTTGTGATAGTCGCGTTCGTGCCCGTGAAGGTGGTGGCGATGAGGTTGGTCACCGTCGAAAGCGTCGAGACGAGCGTGTCGATCACACCCTTAGAAGCATAGAGGTTGGTGCTCGTCGCGTTCGTGGTGGTGCTGTTGGTGACGTTCATGCCGCCGATGGTGGCGAGGTTGGCGGTGAGATTGTCGATGGTGGCGGTGACGAGGTTGGCGAGGTTGGCGACGAGGATGTTTACGTTTGCCGTGCCGGATGCGACGAGATCCGCGAGCGAGAGGTCACCCGAAAAGAGTGCGTTCCCTTGAACGGTGAGCTTTTGCGAAGGAGATGTGGTACCGATGCCGAGATTGTGCGTCGCATTCGAATACACCACACTGCCATTACCAATATCGAGCGAGCCGGTGAAAGTGCTCGTCGCTGTGGAAGGGGCCGAGACAGCGAGCGTGCCGCTAATGGTCGTAGTCGCAAGCGATGTTTGGCCAGCCGTGAGCTTCGTCGCAACGAGGTTGGTTGCGAACGCGTGAGTGGTGGTCGCGTTCGTCGTGGTGCTATTCGTGACATTGAGGCCCGTGATGGTGGCAAGCGTGGACGTGAGGTTGTCGATGGTGCCGGTGACGAGGTGGCCGAGGGTGGCGACGAGGTTGGAGACGAAGGAGTTGGTGGAGGTGGCGTTGGTGGCGACGAGGTTGGTGTTGAACGCGTTGGTGGTCGTGGCGTTCGTGGTCGTGGCGTATGCGGTGAGGGCGTTGGTCGTGGAAGCGTTAGTCGCGACGAGACTCGAAACGAATGCGTTGGAGGTTGTCGCGTTCGTGGTGGAAGCGTTCGTAACGGTGAGATCGTTTAATGTACCGTGAACTCCGTTGATTGAGATCGCATGCGAAATGGTGCCGCCATCAAACGTACCCCCACGGAAATCGCCGTTGCGCACGATGAGATTCGAGAGATCCTGGATCATGTTCACCTGCTGGATAGTCGTGATGTTCGTGGCAACCTGATTCGAGATCGGCGAGAGCATCCCTGAAACCGTCGTGAGTATCTCGCTACGGAGCTGTGCGAGGGACTGATGCACGAAACTCTCGGAGGCGCCCTGCACCGTGGTCTGGTTGATGATGTTTTGCGTGACCGGGCCGTTTGAAACGACGACCGGGCGTGCTGAGGTGGCTGGTGCGGTATGCGCCGGCACTCGCGAGCCATTCGGAAGCACTACCGTCGGCACCGAATCCGAGAAAATAGATGCGAGCATGTTACCTGACGTATGGAAGAAGCCGCTCACGGCCTGATACGCAGCCTGCGCGATAGTCTGTCCCGCCTCTGACACGACGCTGAACGAAACCGCGGCAGCGGCGCTCGTCGGCCCGACCACCGGCACCGCGACCGAGAGCAAAGGATTCGCGACGACTGCGGACGAACGCGCGGCTTGGATTACCGATGTACGCAGTGCCAGGGCAGTCGACGCGACCGGTGCGCTCACGCGCGCGATGGTAGTGGCCGCGAGCGTGGCGGCTGACGATGCCTGCGGAAGCGTTTCTGCTACCGCGTACACGCTACGCACGTACGTCTTCGGTGCTGCGGATGACACATCTCCGACGACGCCGGCGAGACCGCCCCCGAGCGCGAGCACCGCTCTCGTGCTCGCTTGGGCTACGCGCGGAGACTCATCAACCCACCCGTACGTGAGCGCGACGAACGAGTTGATGGAAGACTGGGTCGCCACCTGGAGCCCGTGACCGAACGCGATCGGCGCTGCCGCGAGCACGTCACGCGTTGCCGCCCCGAACGCGAGCGCAGCCGAGCCACTTCGGAGGAGCGTATCGCCGTACCACCCGAACGCGCGCTGGACCGCCACGTACATGAGCTCACCGCTTGCGCGATAGCCGCTCGCCGCGAGCTCGCCGACACGACGCGATGAGAGGCTCGCCACCGCTTCAGCCACGCGGCGCGACGCGTCCACCATGTCTGCGCTCGAGCGCGCCGCCGATGCGGAAGATGTCGCGAAACTGCGTACAGGCGCTGCAGCAAGCGCTCCGCGTGACGCGCCCTCCACAGGAGCGGCCATAAAGGCCATGTCCTTGAGAGATGGTGCGAATGAAGGGATATTCTCAGAGACACGCCAGGCGCTTGCGACGCGATTCTTCGCTCCGGCTTCGCTTCTCACCTCCGTTTCTTTGACCAGCGCGACGCGAGCTCCCGCAGTCGAAGCAGCATCCGAGAGCATGGCTCGAATGCCGGTGAGGCTTTCTTCGATGGTCGGCACGAAGGCGGCTGCGATGCGGTCCGTACCCGCCTGCGCGACCAACGCACTTGACATGACGACCGCGAGCGCGACCGCACCCGAAGCGAAGTGATAGAAGACCGAAGGGGTCGGACCGACCGAAATCACGCGAGAGCTTGCCACGACCTTCGGCATTACTGGCTTGGCAGGTGCTTCTGCTTTTGTCGCGATTGTGCTCTTGCTCTCTTGCGCGCGTCGGTATTCTTCTTCGCGAACCTTGGCGAGCTCTTCGGCGCGAGCGCGCTTCCGCTCCGCCTGCTCATGCACAAACGTGCGGAGCGATTCGACATTGACCTCCCACTCACCACCGACTTGCTCGCACGTAATCTTTCCAGATCGGCAAAGGCGCGCGATGTAGCTCGTACCGTACCCGGTGTGTTTTGCAGCGTCACGAACTGATACGACTCTCTTGTGTGCTAGCTTGGATAAATCCATGGAGTGCGTGAAGGGAATAAATATATTTTACATAGTCAGTTCAGAAAGACCGATAGTTTGCTTGTGGATAAATCATGAAGCATGCGCGCCGAAAAATTTTTCGCGGCGTCGACGAAAAAATTTCCAAGACGTCGCATGCTCCGGCAGTCACGCAGATGCAGCTGTCGAACCCACCCTACCCATCTTGAGGACAGGCGCATCTGTCTCTCGACCGGCGCAAGCTCGCGGCAACTCGCGACAAAAATCCTCTGGAGGGGAGCGAATGCGAAGGCGTGTGAAGGTTTACTATTCACGTCAGAATTACACTCTCATCGGGACGAACGGAAACCTTGACTCTAAGCATCAAAAACAAAACGCGATGGATCTAGCTCTCTCGCGTTCGCATTTTCTCGTCTAAGCGATTTCTCGCTAATACGAGATTAAATATCCTTTTATTGGGCCGTATATGTTCTCGTCCCGACGAGAAAATCAACGCTTGCTGGAAGCATGTTTCCGTACCCGCTCTTCTCGCTTACCACGCTCAACGCGGCTGCTGCCGAGAGGAAGATCGCAAGGACAACCAAAACTGCGTTCGCAACGCCAAAGAGGCGTGCGTTCACGACGACCGCACGCCTGCTGCTCCCCCGGTCTGAATGTGACGAGGATGCCTGGGAGCCTTCCCTGACAGCTGCCGCAGATTTCGATGTCGCTGATGCTGATGTACGGAGCTCGCGGACATCCAACACACTTCCCTGCGCTCGGTCACGATTATGGTATGTGACAAGTGAATCGATACTCCGTGCGGTGAGGCGCGGATATGAAATCTCTTTTACTTCTATAGTCTTTACAGGCACCTGCTGCGCCGACTTGTCCTCCTCTTCTTCTTTTTCCTCCTGATCTGCAGCGCTCTCTTCTCGCATTTCCTCTACTGCTGGTACAGCCTCCGTCACCACATCTGCTTCTTTATCGAAATACCATGCCCTCCAGGCATCCTGCATGGAAGAAATCTCCGCATTAGCGTGCTCCGCGGCTACAGGCTGCTCATCCACGTTGATTTCCTTAGTGTTTACAGAGCTTTCCTCCCGCGAGACGAGCGGGATCTCGGGCACCGCTTCCGGCGTATAGCGGATCGAGTCCGTCGAGGCATCTGAAACGGTGTCAGAGACCGTCGCAGACACGCCTTCTCGTCCCACTCCCGTCTGCTGTGCAGGTTCAGAGCCGAACCGGTGCTCGCGAATGGAGTCTTCGAGAACGTACCAGCTTCGACCGACAAGGCGAGCGTCCACTCTGCCTTCGCGGCAAAGCTGCCCGATGTAATCTTTCGCGTATCCAGTTATCTTAGCTGCTTGTTTTGACGAGAGGTACTTCTTGCCTTCAAGGGTGAGTTCTTCCATATGTCCGTATTGTATACACTCCTCGTCTCGTTTGAAAGAGCTCGGTGTGTATTTCTCAGAAACTGCTACTGGTTTGTGCCAGAAAGCGTTGCAAGTAAGAGCTCTTTGAACAAGGCTGGGTTGCCCGCGCCGCGGGAAGCCTTCATGCACTGGCCGATGAGAAATTGCAAAACTGCCTCTTTCCCCGCACGGAATTCTGCGACCACCGACGGGTTCTCGACAATGACCTGCTCGACTATCTGGGTAAGCGCTGTGCGATCCTGTACCTGCAAAAGCCCGTGCTCGTGCGCGATCGCTTCAGGGTCACCCCCTCGTTCTGCCATGAATGCGAGCGTGTCTTTGGCGCCTCGCGAGGAAAGCGTGCCTGCGGCTGTCATCCGAATGAGTTTTGCGAACTGCGCCGGCTCCAGGGCGGCGTATTCTTCCCCACCATGCTTGGCATACCAGCCAGCCAGGTCTGAAACGATGTAGTTTGTCGCGAGCGCCACGAGCACTTTTTCACCTCCGAGCGCTTCCGCTACTGCATCAAAAAACGTTGAATGCGTTAGTGATTCCACCAGATAGTCGATATCGCTCTCCTTGAGCGCATACGTGCTCTGATAGCGCGCGCGCCGTTGCCACGGGAGCTCGGGAAGCGTCCCTGCAACCGCTTCCGGCGTAAGGTCTTCCACCTCAGAGAGCACGAGCTTGGGCAGATCCGGCTCCGGGAAATAGCGGTAGTCTGCGCTGCCCTCTTTAAAACGCTGGTGGAAGGTTTTCTGTGTGTTTTCTTCCCAGCCGCGCGTCTCTTGCACGATGGTCTCGCCTTTTTCGAGCGCGGCAATCTGGCGTTCTATTTCAAAGGCTATAGCACGCTCCACCGAGCGGAAGGAGTTGAGGTTCTTGATCTCGACCTTCGTGCCGAGAGTATCGCCTTTCGAAACCGAGACGTTGGCCTCGATACGCATCTCTCCCTTCTCCAGATTCGCATTTGAAGCCCCGAGCGTGCGCAGCAAGAGCTGTAGTTCGCGCGCAAAGCGCCCTGCCGTGGCCGCATCATGAATGACTGGCTCTGTGACGAGCTCCATAAGCGGCACACCCGACCGGTTAAAGTCCACGAGGCTTTGCCCGTTTACATGCGAGGAACGGGCCGTATCTTCTTCAAGATGCACGCGAGTAATAGCGACTCCGGCAAGCGTGCCGCCGGAAACGAGCGGGTATGCATACTGGCTTATCTGGTACCCTTTCGGGATATCCGGATAGAAATAGCTCTTGCGGTCGAATTCGCTGTATGTGGTCGCAAGCGTGCCGCCAAGGGCTGCTCCGACACGCAGTACTTGCTTCACGGCTGCACGGTTTATGGCCGGCAAAGCGCCCGGCTGCGCCGTGCAAACGGGGCATACGTGCACGTTTGGTTCTTTTGCCTCAGGCTCATTTGCGCAGTCACAAAACATCTTGGTGCGCGTCGCGAGCTCTGCATGCACTTCAAGACCGATCGTTGGGGTATATTCCATAGCCGCCACGATACCACACCAGCTCTCATACCGCCTCCAGAACGAGACGAGACGGTGTTTATAACGCGGCGAGGATGCCCGAGAGGCGGTCAGCGAATGCCTTTAAACGCACAGGGTCGTTGACGGAGACTGTGAGCACCTCGGGAGCGCCCGAGACCTGCGAGAGCAGCGCTGTCTGTCGCTCGACCTCCTCTTCACCGAGCAGATCCACCTTCGAGAGCACCACCACCTCCTTTTTTTCCGAAAGCCCGCGGCCGAACGCTTCGAGCTCTTTCCGGATGCTCGTATAGCTCTCGGCAATGTTTTCTTGGTCAACCGAGACAAGATGTATAAGTATTCCAGTCCTTTCTACGTGCTTGAGGAAACGAGATCCGAGACCTCGTCCAGCCGAGGCGCCTTCGATAAGACCTGGGATGTCCGCGAGGATATGGCCATGAAAATCGCCGAGGTTCGGTTCGAGCGTAGTGAACGGATAGGCCCCGACTTTCGCCTGCGCACGCGTAAGCGCATTCAAGAGCGAGGACTTCCCCGCGCTCGGAAGGCCGATGAAGCCGGCATCTGCCATGAGCTTCAGCTCGAGCTCTATGCTCCCTGCCTCCCCCGGCTTCCCTTTCGTGGATTCAAAGGGGTTCTGGTTGGTGGAGCTCTTAAAGTGCGCGTTCCCGAACCCGCCCGCTCCCCCGGAAAGGATCGTGACCTGCTCCCCCTCTTTCATGAGCTCGACTTCTCGGCCCGTCTCGGCTACGCGAGCAAGCGTGCCGACCGGCACTCTCAACACGACCGGCGCGCCGTCTGCTCCGTGCTTGTTGTTGTATCCGCCATCCTGTCCGTTTGCTGCCGCGAACTGCTTGTCGTGCCGGTAGCTTGCAAGTGCGGCGAGATCCCGCACGCCTTCAAGCACGACATCACCGCCGCGGCCGCCATCGCCCCCGCACGGGCCGCCACGCGGGCGCCCTTTCTCGCGCAGCCAGCGAACGACACCGTGTCCGCCGCGGCCAGCCGCTGCTTCTATGGTGACTGAATCTACAAATGCCATCTCCGCACCTTACCATACTTATATGAAAAAAGGACCTCTCGGTCCTTTTCGTTCAAAATCTGGAGAGCCCTACGACACTATCTCCCACCCCTCGGCGAGGAGCTGCTCGGCCTTCTTGTATTTGAGGGTCTGTGTCTCGTCCCCTTTGCGGATGGTCACCAGGTCGTTGCGGCCGTAGGTGGCACCATTCGTGACTGGCTGCGGCTTCGCTGCCTCGCCTTCCTCTGCACCTGCCGCCGAAACGGCGACGAGCGCTTCGCGCGTCTTCTCCTCCTGGGCACGGATGCGCGCGTCATCAGCAAGCACGAGGCGAGGGAGGGCTTCGACAACCGTGCGCGCGATGCCCTCTTCCATGAGGCGGAAGCGGATGAGCCCCTCGCGGCGGTACTCGATAAGCGGATCGCGCTGCCCATAGGCGCGGAGCGAGACCGACTGGCGCAGATACTCCATGGTCTCGAGCTGCTCCAGCCAGAACATGTCCGTGACCTGCAAGAGGAGGCGACGCAGGAGGAGCGCGAACACTTCCTTTCCGAACTCGGCGAGCTTCGACTCGAATACTGCCTCGGCTTCCGCATTGCCCGCGATGAGCTCGCGCGCAACCGCGAACACGTCTTCTTCCGAGCCATAGAGGGCGGTGTGACGGCGCGCATAGACCGCGAGACGCTGCGTATTGAGCACATCGTCGTAGGCGAGAATCTGCTTGCGCGAATCAAAATTGAAGCCCTCGATGCGCTTCTGTGCGCTCT
>JAJYJQ010000001.1:23563-57469 GCA_021789225.1 bacterium
ATACCGCTCTCAATCGGCTCATCTTCCGGAATCTTTAACGTGCTCATTACCCGCTTGATAGCGTCCGACGCGAACACGCGCATAAGTCTATCTTCAAGCGATACATAGAATCTCGTCTCGCCGGGGTCACCTTGGCGACCCGAGCGACCGCGCAGCTGGTTATCAATACGTCGCGCTTCATGGCGCTCCGTGCCTATGACGGCCAAACCGCCGAGCGCAAGCACCTCGTCTCGTTCGGCCGCGTCTGCCGGCGAGCCGCCGAGCTTGATGTCGACACCGCGCCCTGCCATGTTGGTGGCTACCGTCACCCTGCCCTTCCGACCTGCCTGCGCGATGATCTCACCTTCGCGCTCGTGATTCTTCGCATTCAAGACCTCGTGCGGCACGCCCGCTTCCGTGAGATAGCGACTCACGATCTCGTTGTCTTCGATAGAAACCGTACCGACCAGGACCGGCTGCCCTTTCGCGTGGTACTCGGCAACTTGCTTTGCCACAGCGCGATACTTTCCTGCCGCGGTCTGGAAGATCTGGTCATTGTGGTCCTTACGTGCAATGGAACGATTGGTCGGGACGACCACCACATCGAGCTTGTATACCGTATAAAACTCCTCCTCGGAGGAAAGCGCGGTGCCGGTCATGCCGCCGAGCTTTTCGTACAGGCGGAAATAGTTTTGGAAGGTGACGCTCGCGTAGGTGCGCGTCTCCCTCTGCACCTCGACCCGCTCCTTTGCCTCGATAGCCTGGTGGAGACCTTCCGACCAGCGGCGGCCCGGCTGGAGGCGGCCCGTGAACTCGTCCACGATGACAATCTCGCCATCGCGCACGACGTACTCCTTGTCTTTGTGGAAGAGCGCCTTCGCGCGCACCGCTGTCTCCAGGTGGTGTGCGTACTTGATGCCGCCTTCGGTGTAGAGGTTTTCCATCCCGAGTGCCTTCTCGGCCTTGGTGATGCCTGCGTCGGTGATCTGGATCGCTTTGCGCTTCTCGTCCACCGTGTAGTCTTCTTCCGGTACGAAGGACTGCGCAAGCTCGGCAAAACGCTCGTAGAGACCGCCCGCGTCCTCGGCAGGACCAGAAATGATGAGCGGCGTGCGCGCCTCGTCGATGAGGATGGAGTCAATCTCGTCTACCAGAGCGAAATGATGCCCGCGCTGCACGACCTGCGCGCGATCGTACGCCGTGTTGTCGCGCAGGTAGTCGAAGCCGAGCTCGTTGTTGGTCGCGTAGGTGATGTCGGCGGCGTACGCTTCCTGCTTGGTCACCGGGCGGAGGAAATCGTAAAAGACGCGGAAGGAGCCGGTCTCATCGCGTGCCTCGTCTTCCTCTTTGGATACGTGCGCCGGATCGTAAAGGTAGGAGCCCGAGGACGTGACGACGCCGAGCGTGAGGCCGAGATACTGGTACACCTGCCCCATCCATGCGCCGTCGCGACGTGCGAGGTAGTCGTTTACCGTGACGACGTGTACGCCCTTGCCCGCGAGCGCGTGGAGCACGGTCGGCAACGTCGCGACGAGCGTCTTCCCTTCACCGGTACGCATCTCGGCGATGCGACCCTTGGCAAGCGCGAGACCGCCGATGAGCTGCACGTCGTAGTGGCGCTCGCCGAGTGTACGTTTCGCTGCCTCGCGCACGATCGCGAAAACCTCCGCGATATCTTCGTCTGCGGTGATTTCGCCGCCCGCCCGCTCCCGGAGTGCCGCAAGCCGCGCGGAAAGCTCCTCCTGCGAAAGCCCCGAAAGTGACTCCTCGAGAGCTGCTGCGCGCGCCACGATTGGCTTTGCAGTGCGCAGGAACGCTGCGGATTGGTTGCGAGAAAAGAGTTTGTCGAGAACACTCATAAGGCTCCCATTATAACGCAAAAACCTCCCGAGGGGGAGGTTTTTGACTTTGCCGTGCGCGTTATGCGCGCTTGGCGGTGCGGCGAGTCGCCTTCTTTGCGGTCTTGCGAGCGACCTTCTTGGTCGTCTTCTTTACTGCCTTGCGTGCGACCTTCTTGGTCGTCTTGCGTACGGCCTTCTTCGCAACCTTCTTCGCAGTGCGCTTCTTCGGTGCCATAGTCGTGTGAAAAAGAAGATGATTAATATTGTCGACCCACTCGCGCGCGAAAAATTTTTTCATGCACGAATGTCCTGTGTGTATTATTACGCGCAAAAAAATTTTTTGTGTGCATGCATGCACGTATGTGTGGATAACTTGCATGCATCACGCGCAAAAATTTTTCGTGAAAAATTTTTGCGCGTGATGCGCAGCACTCATTCACTATCGCGCGATGAGCGTTTCGACTTCGCGTTCGATCTCGATGTTCGTCGCTTCGTACACACGCGCACGCACTTCATGCACGCACGCTTCGATGTCTGCTTCTGTCGCGCCGGGAAGCGTCGTGAGTATGAGCGGCTGCTTCTCATGCAAACGCACCGGCCCGCACGTGAACCCGCGCATGCCGAGCGCATGGTCGAGTATCCATGCGAGCGGCACCTTCACTCCCTCAGAAGATTCAAAGCCGACCAGCCCAGGAAAACGCACGCGCAGCGCCGCATATGCTTCAGACGTGATGACGGGATTCTTAAAAAAAGAGCCTGCGCTGCCGATGCCTTTCGCGGGCATCTTTTCGGCACGAATCGTGCGTACCGCCTCCGCGATTTCTCGTGGCGTGGTGAGCGAGACGCCCCGCTCCCGTGCGAGCGCGAGGTCTTTGTAGGCGATGTTGGGCGTACCGGTGTGCGAGAGCTTGAGCGCGACACGCGTGACCACCCACGCATCCTCGCGTTTGAACACACTCTCGCGGTAGCCGAACGCCGCGTCGCGCGCGCTGATGCGTACCACCTCCCCGCTCGCTCGCTCAACTGCTTCTGCCCACGCGAACACACTCGCGAACTCGACGCCGTATGCACCGATATTCTGTACGGGCGCAGCGCCCGCCGTGCCGGGGATGCTCGCAAGGTTTTCGATGCCCCAGAGCTGTCGCGCTGACGCTTCGAGGACAACTGCATCCCACGCCACGCCCGCGCCGACTACGAGGAGCGCATCGTCTCTTTCTTCGACATGCTCGATACCCGGAATCGCGATACGCAGCACGAACCCATCCACGCCCGCGTCCGGCACGAGCGTGTTTGAGCCGCCACCGAGCACAGCGACGCCAAGACCGCGGCGCTTGGCTTCGCCAAGCGCCGCGATGACTTCATCTACCGACTTCGCTTCCGAGAAGAATCGCGCCGCACCGCCGACACCCAGTGTCGTGAGCGGGGCGAGCAAAACGTTCTCTTGCACACTCATCGGATCTTCCCCTGCTGGATCTGCTGGATGAGCGCCTCGCCTGCCTGCGTCGCTTCAGGGTGCGCTGCCATGACCGCACGCACCTGCGCGATCGCTTCCTGTGTCTGCCCCGCTGCCGCTTCTGCTATCGCGAGCCGGAATGCGTCATCAATCGAGCTGCCCGGCTTCGCGGCGCGCATCCTATATATAGGAATGAGCGGCAGATAATTCTTCGTCAGCGCATACGCTTCGATGAGCACTGGGCTATCGACGGTCGTCGTGCCGAAGGAGCGCGCGAGCGTCGCTTGCGCCGCACCAGCGTTGCCGGAGAGAATATCGCCCGCTGCCCCATAGGGCACAAGCGACTGGAATTGCGGTGCGAGCGCATACGCTTCTTTGAAATCCTGCGCGGCGCCGGCGAGGTCGTTCGCCTGGAGGCGGATGACCCCTTCTTCGAGAATGATCGTCACCTTTTTCGGCGAGAGTGAGCGCGCTATCGTCATCTGTGCGAGCGCATCCTTATAATCTCCGAACGATGCATATCCTACAGCCAATTCGAAACGGACGCGCGCGTCCTGCGGCAACGCCTCTGCTTCTTTTTGCATCTCGGAAAGCGCGAGCGTAACGAGCGTCTGCTTGTCCGCATCCGACACTTGCGACATGCCTGCGACTTGCGTCGCGAACGTGAGCAACTGCTCGCGTATTTCCTGCGCTGCAAACGCCGGATGCGCAAGCTCCTGCTTCCACGCGTTCAGCGTATCGGCAAAGGTCGGCTGCGGCGAAAGCGCCGTGATAAGCCCGGACGCCGCGTTCATTCCCGGCACATCCAAGAGCCCGATGAGCAGCGCCAACAGCACGGCCGCCACCGGCAGCGCCCCGACCGGCACCAGCTCAGGCGAGAGTTCCGGCTTCTCTTCGAACGCCCGCACCGGCCGGCTCGCCGCGCTGTCTATGAGCGCAAGCACCGCGATGAAGCCGATATACGAGACCGTGTTGTCGAACACGAAAAGATTATGGAACGCGTATCCGGCCAGAAGCGCCGTGAACGCGATCTGCTCCGCGCGCGAGAACGGCCTGCGCCAGAGCTCCCACACTGCCGCGCCAAAGAGCGCGATGTAGAGCAGGAAGGCCGGCAACCCGCCCGCCACGAGCCAATCGATAAACGCGTTGTGCGCACGGTCGAACCACTGCTCCTGCTGGTAGAGCGACGGCTCATAATATTTATTGAAGACGTAGTTGAAGCCCTCCTGCCCCCAGCCGACGAGCACCGTCTTCGGACTCTCCGCAAACCCCTCGAAGGCCATGTGCCAGATCGTAAAGCGCGTCTGTCCCTCTGCAAGCGAGATGGAAGCGATGCGGCCGAGCACCGGATGCTGCCGGATTGCCGGCGTATCTCGGACGAGCAAGAACCCGCCCGCCAAAACGAGTAGGAGCACCAGCGCGCCTGCGGCTACGCCGCGGGCGCGCTTCCCCATCGTGAAGAGCATGAGGAGCACCGCGAGAAGAAGCCCGCCGGCAAGGCCGAGAATCGTGCCGCGTGTCGCTGTCGCAAAGAGCACGAATGCCGCGAGTATCGCGAAGCCGAGCAGCACGTAGCGCAGCCATTTCTTGTCTGTCGTAAACGCGAGCCAAAGCGCCACGAAGACGTGGAAGAGCATGTACACCGCCAGATAGGCCGCGTTGCCGAGTGTCGCGTCTACGCGCGTGCTCCCCTGGTGGATAGCCAGTCCGCCCGCGATCTGCAGGAAGCTATACAGCATAACGACCGCAGCAACCCCGAGAGACACGAGCCACCACGCGCGCCATTTCTTCTCCACGCGCAGCACCGCGCCCGATACCACAAAGAATGCGAGCAAGTGGATGAGCGTGATCCACCCCTCCATGCGCTCGAAGTTGCTCCAAAACGCTTTCTCCGGATTCACCGCGAAAAGGTCCGCGATGAACATCCATGCCACGAAAGCCGTGAGCGCGACCGAGATCCAGCTCCATCGCGGCCGATAGCGCCTATCCGCGAGCGCAAGCACCACCCATCCTGCAAACGCCACCTCCACCACGATGCGGAAGAAAAACGCCTTTCCCGTGATGAACGGGAAGAAATAATTATCCGAAACGATGAGCGGCGTGAAGGGCACCAAGAAAAGCCCTGCGAGCGCCACCCACCGCGCGATCGTCATCGCCACTCCCTCTTCACCCTTCTTTACTGATAATGCCGAAGCTCCCGAAGCAGTCTTAGTCATAGTATCGGCATCATACCACGCTGGCGCCAGTCAATTATGAAGCCGCGCCGGCCTGCGCGCTAATCGTCACTCTTTAGGATATCCTCGTGCATTTCTTTAAATGAGGTGTACCGCTTCCCGTACTTGAGCGCATGCTCCGCCTCCTTGAGAAGCCGCAACTTCTTTTCGCGCGGCCAGTAGTCGGCGCTCAGCACCGGAAACGGGATACGCTTCTCGGCCGCCACTTGCGTGAGGTAAAGCTTTACCCCCGACGACATATCGAGTCCCATCGAGCGAAAGGCCTTCTGCGCAGCGTCTTTCGTCTTTTTATCTATGCGAATCTGCAGCGTCGTATTCATACGCACCATGCTACACCCGCGCCGCCAGCCTGTCAATACATTGTCATGACAAACTAAAACCCGCGCCGGCCTGCGGCCGGCGCGGCTTTGCATCCACTCTCCCTCTCTCGCGGTTATAAATGGTACGATAGCGACAATAAGCCGCCTACCGCCACTATGCAATCTCTCAAATCCCGCCTCTACCGCCTCCTGCGCTGGAGCGAAAAGTACACCAAGACCGACATGGTGTATCTCGCATCGGGAGGATTCTGGTCAACCGCCGCGCAGGTCGTCTCATCACTCACCGTCTTCGGATTTGCCATCCTCGTCGCGCACGTCCTCCCCAAAGCCGTGTACGGCGACTACAAATACATCCTCGCGACCGTCGCACTCCTCTCCTCCTTCTCGCTCACCGGCATCGGCACCGCTGTCTTCCAGTCGGTCGCAAGCGGCTTCGACGGCGCGCTCCGCGAAGGCTTCTGGCAAAACCTCCGCTGGAGCGTGCTCATATTTATCGGCGCGTTCGTGCTCGCCGCGTACTATTTCGCCCAGGGCAACACGTCATTCGCCTTCGGCATACTCATTGGAGGATCACTCTCGCCACTCCTCACGAGTGCAAACATCATCAGCGCATTCCTGAATGCAAAAAAGGACTTCCGCCGCTCCGCGCTGTACATCGGCATTATCGAGACTCTGCTCTCCGTCGGCGCGCTCGCCATCGCCGTCCTGTTCACGCATAATCCATTCATCCTCGCGGCGGTGTACTTCCTCGGCAACACGCTCGCGACGCTCTGGATCTATCGCCGCATCCTGCGCTTCTACAAGCCCGATCCTGCCAGGACCGACCCCGGCATGATGACCTACGCGAAGCACCTCTCGCTCATGGGCGTCCTCTCCACCATCGCCGGTAACATCGACCAAGTGCTTCTCTTCCATTTCGTCGGCCCCGCCGAGCTTGCCATCTACAACTTCGCCGTCGCGATTCCCGACCAGACCAAAGGGCCGCTCAAGACGCTGAACACGATGATGCAGGCGAAATTCGCAGCACGCCCCGACGAAGAGATCCGTGCAGGCATGCGCAGCAAGATGTTCTGGCTCTTCATCTCGAGCATCATTTTCATAATCCTGTATGTGCTCCTTGCACCGTTTATCTACGGGTTCTTCTTCCCCAACTACGCGGATGCCGTACTCTATTCCCAGATTTATGCGATTTCCATGCTCAGTATCGCGTTCGCACCAGCGGGATCCTATCTTGCCGCAAAGAAGAAGGTGCGCGAACAATACATCGTCAACATCGGCGCTTCCGTAATCCAGATCGCGATGATGGCAATCGGTGTGATTTTCTGGGGGCTCCTCGGCCTTGTCGTTGCACGTGTCATCATTAAGATAGCTGGCAACTATCTCGTGCACTTCATCTACTCGATGTCCGTGCCCGCAAAGGCATAAGCGCGTTCATGCTGCGCTATGGATGCGGCCAGCGCGAAGCGGTCACCGGCTCGCTCACGCGCAGCCTCGCCGAAAGCAGCCCTCTCTTGCTCGTCCGCTAGCAGTCCAGCTACCGCACGCACGAGAAGATCAGGGTCATACGGATTGACCGTACGCCCGGTCTCCCCATCCGCAACCATCTCAGGGATACCACCTAAGCAGCTCCCGACCACCGGCTTCCCCGCCGCCATCGCTTCGAGCACGACCGTCGGCAATGGATCGAGATACATCGAGGGCACGACGACGACGTCCGCTGCCTGGTATGCTGCGTGCAACTCGTCACCCGAGAGCCAGCCTGTCGATACTACGTGATTCTCGATACCCCACTCCTTGGCACAACGCATGAGCGCATCGAGGTACGCATCACGCGTACCGAGCAGGAGCAGGATCGCATCCAGCTCTGTCTGCACGACCTCACGCAAGGCTTCCAGCATCACATCGCCGCCTTTGAGCGCGCTGATGCGTCCGCCGAAGAGTATCGTCTTCTTGCCGGCGAGACCGTGCTTCGCTACGAACGTATCGGCAGCATCCTGCGGCGCGCTCCCCCACGCAGCGACGTCGATGCCGTTGTACATCACCTCGACATTCTTGATGCCGTTCTGCTCTAGCGCGCTCTTGAGTGCGGTGCTCACTGCGAAGATCCGGTCAACGTTCTTAAGGAGATGCCTGATGACGACGTTCCGGAACGGGTTGTACCAGAAGCGGTATCTCTTCAGCTGCTGCCAGGCGCTCACACGATAATTCCAATCTTTCCTGCATTCGGGATGCGATGGATCGATGAACTCGACGAGCTTGCCGTAGTGGAAGAGCATCACATCGTGCGCGGTGAGGAACACTTTCGCGCCGCTTCGCTTCGCGAGGCGGAGCGTCCAGTACGACAGGTGGTAATGCACGTTATGCGCATGCACGACCTCCGGCTGCACTTCCGCGAGGATACGCTTCACTGTCCCGGCAGTTGCCGGATTATAGAGTGAACACCACGCGCGCCAGCGCGGCGCGTAGTCGGAATAGATACGCTCGATGCGCACGCCGTCCTCCCGGAAGGATCCCGCCTGCGTCCGATCTTGTACCGCAGTGACGACCGTCACCTCATGCCCCAGCTTTGCGAGCTCCCGCGCGAGCGACGCCGCGACGATGCCTGCCCCACCCTTCGCGAAGGGCGGGAAGTCATCCTGCAGGAAGAGCGCTTTCATACGCTACTTGTGCGCCACGATGTACACGTTCGGATAGAAGATGGACGTCTCTGAAACCTGATCTTTCGAACCGGATTCGAGGAACTGGAAGAACTTAGAGAGAAGGTGCCCTCCTTTCCTTACGAACATGTTGCGCTTCGGCTTGTACGGGTTGCGCGTGCCCATACGCACGAATTCGGAGAGCACGGTCCAGAGATTGCCATACCCCTTGCATTCCACGACCGAGAAGCCCTGTCTCGTAAACGCCTGTGCGAGCCCGTCGCGCGTATAGCGCCGAAAATCCGTCGGATCTTTGTGCTCGGGGAACAGGAACGGCACGGTCGCTATCGCGTAGCCGCCCTTCTTCAATACCCGATACATCTCCCTGATCGTCTGGTCGGGTTCCGTCACGTGCTCGAGCGCCTGATTGCAAAGGACCGTATCGAACGACTCGTCCGCGTGCGTGAGGTGCGCGGAATCTTCGATGAAGTCAGCGCGCGTATCGAAACCGTCAGACGAGAAGTACTTCTCGACATGGGGCGCGATCATCTCGCGATACCGCCCATAGCCGGCACCGACGTCGAGCAAAACGCCTTTGCCGTACTTCTGCACCAGATCGTTGGTGAGCATTCGCGTGTTCATATGTACAAAGTATCCCTCATTTCTGTGCCACGACCCAGACATACTGAAGCCTGCCCGTCATGATCACGATACGGCTCAGTATGAACCGTATCGCCCTGCGGACCAAGCCGTCGCGAACCGCAGACGGAATCGCCTTCGGTCCTCCTGGCATGCCCTCTCCGGCCGAACCGTCTTCTGTCTGCTTGGCGGACAACAAGCCAAGCCGGAACAGCGATTCTCGGATAGGAAGATGGTACTGATCGAAATCCCTTACGCCTGACGCGACGACACGAAAACCGGTTCGCTCGAGCAAGACGCGAAGCGTCTTGTCGGAGAAATACCAGAGATGTTCCGGATAGATGAGCGGATCTTTGTATTTCCGAAGCTTGAAGACCGGCGAGTCTATGTCCGGGGTCTCAATGACGAGGAACCCTCCGGGCGGGAGAACGTCGTATATACGCCTGATCTCCACATCCGGATCCTTGAGGTGCTCGATGACATGAAACAGCGAGACGACTCGTGTTGCCGGCGCTTCCTGGACGACCCGTCCGAGGTCCGCGATAGTGTCCCCGACGATCCTGACCCCGTGCGTAGCCGCCTTCTCACGGCTTCCCTCGCTCGGCTCTATGCCGACGCCCTGCCCCCTTGCGGCAGCGAGCGCCTCGAGAAAGATGCCTTCCCCCGTCCCTACGTCGCACCACCCGGCGCGCGGCACGAACCGCGTGAAGAGCCGTATGCGGTCACGCGAGTTCCGGAAACGCGCTTCGCGCTTCTCCGGCGTATCGCCCGCATCGAGCTCTTCGTAGTACGACTTGCCCAGCGAAGGCTCGGCCTGCCACAAGAGCCCGCAACCGCTGCAGCGCAACAACGGCAGGCCGTTGAGGACCACCTCTTGCAAATCAGACGATCCACACACGACGCAAGAATCATTCATGTGATAGGAGGAGATCTATTTTTGTAATGACCGCTTCTACGGTAATGCTTCGGGTCTGCCGAAGCGCCTCGCGAGCATTATACACGCGCGCATTCATGACATACAGTTCCGGCTTCTCCCGATCGGGCGGCGTCACGATCAGATGCTTCGGGCCGATGGGCGGCTGCTCGCGCTCATCGATTGGGCCGGTGATGTCGACGGTCGAAACCCCGAATGCCTCAGCGATATAGATCGGGCCGGTGTCTACGGCCACGAACAGGCCGGCGCGTGCGATGAATGCCTTGAGCTCGTCGATCGAGAACACGCCGAGGGCGTTTATGATGCCTTCCGGCTTCTCGAGCGCCGCCACCATCGCGTTCACCTCTTCCTTGTCGCGCGGGCCGCCGATGACGACCACCGGCACGCCCCGCGCGACGAGATGCTCCGCGACGCGCGCGAAGCGGTCGGCCGGCCAGTTCTTTATCTTGTTCCCTGCCGAAGGAGAGATGATGGCGAACTTCTTTTCCGCAAGATCGTGCGCGCGCAAGAACGCATCCGCGCTCTTGCGCGCCTCGTCCGAGAAGCCGAGACGCTTCGTCGTATCTCCGACGCGCACGCCAAGCGGCGCGAGCATCTTCAGGTACTCGCCCGGCGCATAGTGCCCCATGCGGTGCGGGACGGTTTCTACCAGTCGCAGGAGCGACCGATAGGTCTTCGTCATCCACGGACAGTAACCGCCCATCACCTCCGGCGCGACGACGAGCGGGATGCCTGCAAGATACGAAAGCGCGACCGCACGGCCGTCCGGATTGAGGACGACACTCGCGTCGAAATGTGCGGCTCGGATCGCACTGAGGAGCGAGAAGAACCCGCCGCTCGCGACGAGATATCCGTCAAGGTCCGGATTGTCGGCAAGCACCGACCTGTTCAGAGCATCGCCCATGACGGTTACGCGCGCCTGCGGATGCTGCGCCCGCAGCGCTCGGAAGACCGGCGTCGTGCAGACCATGTCGCCCAACTTCGCCGTCTGCACCACCAGGATCGAGCGATACCTGTCTCGCTTTCCGGCGACGAGACCGCGGAAGGGCGCGTAGCAGTACGCGGCTGCGATCAAGAGTGCATTCCGGAGGACATAGAGAGTTCGAGACATGGTCAGGAGTGGACGCTGAAGATGACAAGGCCGTTCGCCGCATAGACTTCCGTGAAGGACGGGAAGTCCTGCGGATTCCACGCCGGGAAACCTGCCTTGTCCCACACGACATAGTCAAGTTTGTACTTCTCCAGCTCTGCCTTGAAATCTCCTTTCAAGAAAGCGAGATAATCTGTCTCGAGACGCGCCGCGGCGGCGTCTTCCCAGGCAGCGAGCGCGCCTTTGACCTGTATGGCTTGCAGCCATGGGTCTCCCGACGCGTGCCAGAGCTCCAGCCAATTGGTGAACATGGTCGACCGCACTTCCGGCCGGTGACTCTCCAGGTACGCATGGACATCCGCTACTGTGATGCCCCGCACCCGAAGCCACAGGAGATACCCGGACTCGATCCGATCTTGCGGTACGCCGTAATAATTCTGTACCGAATAGTAGTCATCGCAGTGGGTGTACGCCGGTATCTTGCCGGAAAGGTAATTCTCTTTCTCGCTCACCAGGACAACGCAATCGCCGTTCGCCGTATGCGAGTTGAGCCACGCATATACCGGGACGTAGCGCTGATCACTCGCATACGCGGCCATGTCCGTACGGTAGGAGCTGACGACCAGGGCGCCGTACGCGAGAGAGGCGATGAGGATGACATAGGTGAGGCCGGCCCAGAGCGATCTCGACCACGGACGGACGCACCGATACAGGACCACCATCCCGACCACGTAGACGACAGGAATCGAATATTGGACGAGGTGCTGTGGCCAGACGGTCACCCCCGTCACTACCTGCTGGATGAACGTAAGGAACGTGCCCACGAGGAACGCAAAGGAGAACCACCACCACGCCGAGTCCTTGAGGAGATTCGATCTCTTGAGGAAAAGCCAGGCGGAGACGAGCGCGAAAGCGACCAGCGCCAGGAGCAAGAACCTGTTCACGAGCGGCACGTGTGTGTGCAGGAGGCCGGCCTTTGCGAGCGTGCTGCCGCCGGCTGAAGCCGCCTGGCTGAATAATACGAAGAGGCCGCTTGCCGTCGCCGGCAAGACGCCGAGGCCAATCACTTTCACGAACGACCACGCTTCCCTCGGCTTCTTTTGCGCGAACGCGATGACGCAGAGCAGTGCGGTTACCGAGAGCCCCACCCCGAAGCTGAAGACATAGCCGGTCATCACAGCAAGCAGGACGCCGGCCGCATACGGCAGGAGCCGGGTCTTCCCGTTGAACAGCTTCCAGAGCAGCATCAGGAACAAGAATAGGAACAACCCTCCGCTGATTGGGTTCACGAGCCGGGCCCAGATTGTCGAGTAGCCGATACCGGCTGCGCCCGTGATGACGGCGTGCACGTGTGCCGGATCGACGAAGTCGTACCCGAGGAGTACGAGCAGCCCACCCGCGACAGCTCCCAGCTTCGCGTCCTCTTCATCACCGTCACGCTGAGTCAGAGAAAATACTAGTGCGTACACGAGCAGGAACAGGAGCGCGGGAAATGCGAATTTGCTCAATTCCACGACGAGCAGTATCGGGATGTGGAGCAGGACGCTCGGGAGGACATACAGGTATTCCCCGAACGGAAGGATGACGGCCGGGGAGTCTTTGTATCCGAAGTATATCGGCGAGCTCGCCGTCACGTGCCCGTCCAGGATATCCTCGATGTTCGCCAGGTAATTCTCATCATCGCTCTGGTAGAGGAAGGGCGCTCCTTGATACGCGCCGCCCAACTCGATGCGAGCGAGCACCTGCGGGAGCGTGAACAGCATCCCGACGACAAGCGCGTAGAAGATTGCCCTCTTGTGGCTGGAGAGTATTGTCTTCGCGCGCGCCAGGACAGAACTCATACGATCCTTGTTATCTCTTCTTCACCACCAGATACAGCACCGCTGCCATGTTCGCCGCGTGCGGCAAGCGGTTCACGAAGACATCGAGGAACTTTATCGGGAAGAACAGGAACATCGACGCGTCGAGGAGGAACCAGTAGAGGAAGTCATTCCCGAACGAGAAGACTGTCGCGAACAGGTATGAGAGCGTCACGGTGAGCGACGAGAACGGGCCGGACCGGACGCCGACCTCCATCACTTCGAATTCCTCGAAGAGCTGCAGCAACCCTTCCTTTGTCCAGCGCGTGAAGTCGCTCGGAGAGGGATGGAACGGGTAGTAGAACGGGGTGCTGATGTAGAGGAACCCGCCCGGCTTCAGTATCCGCTTGAGCTCGCTAACCGCCTTGTACGGATGCGGTAGGTGCTCGAGCACATTGTCGCAGACAATCCTTGCGACCGACGCATCGCCGAAGGGCTGCATGTCCTCTATGTCAGAGAGAATGTCGACCCCTTCGTACTGGAACTTGTCGACATTCTTCACTTCCGGGCCCAGCCGGCGCGGCCCAGAACCGACGTTTATGACCTCCCCTTCTGCCGCATACTTACGCAGGAAATCCTTCGGGTTCATGCCGAGAAGGAGCGTATGCCCGAAGACGATCTCTACGAGATAGTAGAACGTGGGCCAACGCTTAAAGAAATCTCTGATTGATGGGCCTTTGCTTTCCGTTTGTGCAGTCATATTCTCGAGAGTCATCTCTCATTGCTAATCCTGAAGTTTATAAATATACCGGTAATCCGAACCCGACACGTCGCTGAAGACGGCTATGGCGTCCAGTCCTGAACATTTTTGCACATAATCTGCCTGCGAGAAATTGCTCGGCGACACGACGATGTAGTCGATGCCGAAAGCGTGCAGCGCACTCGCGCTGCAACCGTTCACGATCTCATCGTAGAGCGGAATCTTATCTGCCGGGAAGAGAGCCGGGTAATTCCCGGGAGACATCCTCCCCGTCTCGATCATGAGCATCGGATCGTACGGGAAGAATCGCGCAGCAGGGGCGGTGTTGGCAGGCACCCAATCATACGCTTCCGCATCCAGCCGCGACGGCGCCGGCAGTGACGCTACGAACGGGACATGGATCTTGCCGAAATCATTGAATGGCGTGACCAGGCTGACGAGCTGAAAAGCAAGCCCGCCGTATACGACGATGAGCGACGTGAGCACGAGCATCATATTTGCCTTCGGTCTCTCCTTGTGTTCCTCGAACAGGCGGGCTACGAGGAGGGCGGATACGAACGCGAAGATAGGCGTCGAGACGGAGAACAGTCGTAGCATCGCGTTCGGCGTCAGATTGAATACGACGAAGATTGGAAGGAAAAAGGCGACGACGCCGACGCCCGACAGGAACAAAATCCTCTTATCCCGTCTGAAGACGTAGAGCGCGACGGGGAACAAGAAGAGCGGGAGGCCGAACTCCTTCAGGAACGTCCAGCTCAGGATGGGTATGCGCGAGATGGGCTCCCCCGCTTGCAGCAGGCTCGAGACGGGGATTCCCAGCATATCGCTATTGATCGAGAAGCTCGGCCCACTGTCGATGATCGACCCGCTGAACACGTAATTCGTGATGATGCCTCCCTGCAAGACCGCCACGATCGAGCCGACGAGCAGTACCACAAACGTCAGCTTCATGCGATCGGCATGTTTCTGCTTCAGGCTCGGGTCACTGCCCCGAACGAACGAGTACGCTTCCCAGACGAACGCGAGGGCGAGGGCGAGGGCAAGCACGACAAAGCTGGTCTCGAGACTGAGCGCGATCGCCCCCAAGAACAGCCCGATGATAAGCGCGCTCCTGATCTTCGCCTTCCTCTCGCTCAACTGCTTGAGATACAAGTAGACGACCGCCAGGATCATGGGCATGCCCATGGCCGTGGTGTGACTGCGCATGCCGTACGTGAAGAACTGATTCAGCTTCGGCCACAGCATATCCGCCACGAACTTCCACTGGCCGACAACCGGCTCGCCGAGCACATACCTGTGGTAGAGGGGCGAGAATCCATGTACGACGTTCAAGAACAGCAAGCCGCCCGCGTAGAAGAAGAAGAGCGCAGCGAGTATAGACGCGAGGAAATCCTCGGTAAGGAAGAACGCGAGCACGAACGCGAGGAGGAACGTCGCGCCCGTGAAGAAGAATATCTGGGTATCGTAGTCTTGCAGCAACGGGACGTCCGTCACGTGGTACATCGCAGCCGCCAGGAGATCCGGCCCATAATGGTAGGAGAAGCGCGTGTCAGGATCCATCGGATTCATGACCGGGAAATTCCCTGCGCTTATCGTCGCGGCAGCTATCAGGTGACTGTAATCGTCATGCTCGAGCGCCCGCAACTGCACGACGCCCGAGATGACTGACGCGAGCAGTGCCAGGCCGAACAGGATGCGGAGCTGCTTCTTCGAGAGGTCGAGTTCTGGCCGGTACCACTCCGCTCCCCTCCTGAGGAGGAGGTAGACGGAGAAGATGATGAACGCGAACAGGACGATCCAGACGGTCGCCCGAATCGGAATCAGGTATGACAGCACGTTCACGAAGAACATGTACCCGCCAAGGCCGAGCAGCACGGAAAACGGCACAAGCAGCGATACCTTCCGTTCACCCAAGAAAAGCCGCGTGGCCGCATACCCAAAAGCAATGGCCACCGCGAGAAACAGCAGCAGCTCTACGGTAGCAAGAATCATGAGGTCTTATTTCGAAAATTCGAACTCAATCTCCTCGAACCCGCCGACCCAGAAGCACCAGATACGGCTCGCGAAGGCCGGGGAAAGCTTCGCGAGGAAGTTTATGATTGCGTTCAGGAACGAGAGGGTGGCGATGGTCACCTTCCCGTACCCCAAGGACGGCAGGAGGTGCGCGAACGCCATCCAGTGGAGTTCCATCTTCTCAAGCTTGAAGTCCGTGCCGAAATACCCCCACCGCACGCACGACGGATCGAAATACTTCGGGAACGTCACGTCGAAGCCGTGGCTGTGCTCCGGATGGGTCATACCCCGGCTGAAGTGCGGGACCTTCACATGCAACGTGCCACCCGGCTTCAGGATGCGGTGCAGTTCCGTCATGACCGCGAACGGACGGTCGAGGTGCTCAAGGACGTGGGACGCCTCGATGGCATCTATGCTGTTGTCCTCGAACGGGTACGGCATCGCGTTGAGGTCGCAGATGACATCCGGCTCGGTGAGGGGCGTCCAATCGACATTCACATACCCCTCCTTCCTGTCGATACCTGAACCGAGATTGAGCTTCTTTTGCTGCATGGGACTCATATTACTGCATCCAGCGCCGATACCATAACTGGAAGGTCATGAGGTTCCAGAGCTCCTTGCGGTTGTCACGGCGGCCGCTCATGTGCTCGTCGATGAGCCGCCCTACCGCCGCCTCGTCGAACAGGCCATGCGCGCGGAGCGACTCCGGCGAGAGGAGGTCCTCGACGAGCTCGCGCAAGGGGCCTGCGAGCCAGCGCGCGAGTGGGATGCCGAACCCTTTCTTTTTGCGGTGGATGATGTGCGAAGGGATCTTCCCTTCCATGAGGTGCTTAAGGAGATACTTGGTCGTTCCGCGCCGGTACTTGAATGCATACGGGAGTGAGAACGCGAGATCGACGACCGCATGATCGAGGAGCGGCGCACGCGTCTCAAGCGCGTAGTGCATGCTCGCGCGATCGACCTTCACAAGCACCTGATCCATGAGATAGCTACGGGCATACGCGAAGAGGAGCCGATTCTGCAGATCGCCTTGTGTGAAGTCCTTGAGCGATCCTTCGACGCTCGCGAAAACATCGTCGTCCTGCACAGCGTCCCGGAACGCCGGACGCTCAAGCGCACGCCGTGCGGCAGTATCGAACGATCCGAGCCATTCGAGATGGCGGCGAACCATATCGTCCGTATCGCTCGAGAGCAGCTTTTTCAGATTGTACGAGAACGAGAAATTCTCGTGTGATGCGGGGAGCCGATCGGCTGCACCACGAAGCGCTCTGCGAAGCGACGACGGAAGCGCTCCGTAGAGCGACTCTCCCTGAAATGTCGGATAGCCTGCAAAAAGCTCATCTCCTCCATCGCCGCCGAGCGCGACTGTGACCGACCGGCGCGCGAAATGAGAGAGGAGAAGTGTAGGGATAATGGACGCATCGGCGACCGGCTCAGAGAGGACATCGCCGAGCGTTGGTACGAGATCAAGCGCGTCCTGCGCACGGATAGTTTCCTCGTGATGATTCGTGCCGAGAGAAATGGCGACGTCACGCGCAAATGCCGATTCATCAAATGAGGGGTCCTCGAAGCCAATTGAGAATGTCTCGATTGGTCGCGTGCTTGCCGCCTGAGCGTAATAGGCAATAGTGCTGCTATCGATGCCCCCAGAGAGAAAGACACCGAGCGGCACGTCGGAGACGAGTTCGCGCGACACCACACTCTGGAGTGTCTTGTCGAGCCGCTCTAAAGCTTGCGCTTCCGAAAACAGCAGGAGCTCAGCAGGCGGCATCCAAAACTTCTTTTTCGAGACAGCTCCGCCTTTGAAGACGAGGGTGGTCGCCGGCTCCAGCTTGTGGACACCACGAATGATGCTCTTCGGCGTCGGCACGTAATCGAATTGAAGATACTGATTGAGCGCATGTAGGTCGATTTCTTTCTTGATGAGGCCGGATGCCATGAGCCCGCCGAGCTCTGACGCGAACGCGAAGACGCCATCCTGATACGACCAATACAGCGGCTTCTCCCCCATCCGATCGCGCGCGAGCACGAGCGTCTCCTCGGAAAAATCGTAAATCGCGATTGCAAACATGCCATGCAGCTTCGAAAAGGCAGATACGTGCTCGCGCTCGAAGAGCGCGAGCACGACCTCGGTATCCGAGGTCGTGCGGAACGCGTAACCGCTCGTCGCAAGCTCGTCGCGCAGCTCGGCAAAATTGTATATCTCGCCATTGAAGACGAGCGCGAAACGTTCATCCGGCGAAAGCATCGGCTGGTGCGCGCCGGAACTCGTGTCGACAATCGAGAGCCGTGCGTGGCCGAGTCCGACCGCACCGCGCGTGTAGACGCCCGTATGATCAGGGCCGCGGTGTTTGATTGCCGCCACCATGTCGCGGAGCGGCCGTTCTTCCTTCAATCCGACGACACCCGCAATGCCGCACATACCTATCGCGACTCCTCGCTAATCACGTACGGCCGCCTCCCTTGGGATTCGTAGTATGTTCGCATGATCATTTCCGCGATGATGCCGAAAAAGATGAGCTGTACACCGACGATGATGAAGAGCGCAGAAAATATCGGGAGCGGCGTCTCAACAAAGTGTTTGATATTCAACAGACGGAGAAGGATTGCCGCTACACCAGCAAGGATTCCGAGCGAAAAGCTGAGCAGCCCCCACGAACCGAAAAAGTGCATCGGTCGGTTCATGTAGCGGTGCAGGAACACGAGGACAACGAGATCGAGCAGAACACGCGGCACGCGACCAAAACCATACTTACTCGTGCCATAGACGCGGGGCGTGTGATTAACGGGAAGCTCGGTGACAGCCCCGCCCTGCCACGCAGCATAGGCGGGGATGAAGCGATGCATCTCACCATAGAGGCGCACGCCTTTCACGACGTCGGCGCGGTAGGCCTTGAGCGTGCAGCCGTAATCATGCAAATGCACACCCGAGAGTTTCGAGATGATCCAGTTCGCCGTCATGGACGGGAGCTTGCGCGTCATCCATGCACCTTGCCATCGGTCCTTTCGCCATCCAGAGACAACATCGTACCCCTCGTCGAGCTTCACGAGAAGACGCGGAATATCTGCAGGGTCATTCTCCAGGTCACTGTCGATGGTGACGATAGTCTCGCCGCGGGCGCGTTCGATTCCCGCTGAAAGCGCGGCGGTCTGGCCCGCGTTTACCTTAAAACGCACGATTTTGAGCGCTGGCTCTATTGAGCTCCAATTAACCAACTGCTCGTATGAGTCATCAGTCGATCCGTCATCGACAGCAATGATCTCATATCCGACTTCCATGCCGCCAAGCACCTGAGACAAGCGTTCGATGAGCGGCCTGATATTTCCCGATTCGTTGTAGACCGGGAGGATGATGGACAATTTCATGGCCTAGATTTTAGCAGAATACAGAAAATACGGTACTTGCGGCTGAACCCGCCGTCACATCCGAGCATCTGTCTCTGCGCTAAATACGAAGCGCTGGTAAAGGGTAAAATTCAGGATAGCCAACATTGCCATCGTTATGATTTGCGCCACGAGATACCAGACATGCAAGACGGCAAACAGCACGAACATACTGACATTGTTCATCGCCATGTTTCCTATCGAAACCAGGAGGAACTTTATGAATTGAGTATGCGCTATACGCAAGTCCATACTCCTGAACGTCCAGAATTTCTGAAGCGAAAAGTTCGTGAGGATGGCACCCACGAATGCGGTATTGATTGCAACCCAATACGATAGGCTGAGCATCTCGCGAAATGCGAACAGAAGTGAGAGATCGACGATTGCTGTCAGGACGCCCGAAGCCACGCTCTTCCAGAAACGTCTGCTTCTAAGTATGGACAACACTTTTTCTCTTGCGCTCATTATCATGATTCCGCCTCCTGATGTTTCTCAGCATACCCCTCCAGCTCTTTCTGTCGCTTCTTAGAATATTCGAACGCGAGGTCCGGGTGCGCGATGACGTAGAAGTGCGGATAGATGAAGTCGAAGAGGTGGTCGATAAACGGCGAGGCGAAGTGGAAGCCACGCACGTCCTCGACGATCCAGCCGGCGCGCTCAACTGTGAGCCGAAGCGTCTCGCGCGTGAAGAAGTTTATGTGCTGGCTCGCGAGACTCCCACGAAACTTCGCGAAGCGCATGAGAAACGCAAATTTGGGAACACAAGGCACGCCGAGGATGAGCCTTCCTTCCTCGTCGAGGAGCTCCTTACTACGGATAAGGAACGCGTGCGGCGAATAGAGATGCTCGAAGAGGTTGTTCGCGAAGATGATGTCGAACTTCTTTCCGAGAGACGCAGCAAACGTGTCATCTTCGACGTTCCCAAGCACAACCGCGAGACCGCGTTCTTTCGCGTAGGAGGCCTCTTCGGGCGACACAGTCACTCCAACGCTCTCCGGTCCGAAATGCGCGAGAAACTCGCCATACGAGCAGCCAAGGTCGAGTACTGCCACGCGTTCGAGACCGAAGCGCATGCGGATATTGCGGAACGTGCGCGACGCCGAAACCGCTTCGAACCGCTTCCCTATCTTCTGTTCATTCTCGCCCATGATGCATCAGTGATTTTACGATACGCTCGGCGCGCTTGGCCCAAGTATACGCCATTGCCTTCTGGTGCGCCGCTGCAGCGCGCGTGATAGCCGCAGCTCTATTGGCAAAGACCTGTTTGACACCCTCGGCGAGCGCTTGTGCATCATCGGGTGCCGCAAAGAGCGCTTCGTCGCTCGTGAGCACCTCGCGCAGCGCCGGCACATCGGATGCGACGATCGGGGTGCCGCTCGCCATGTATTCGAAGAGCTTCATAGGCGAGGTGAAACGATTTGCGTCCTCGTCTTTGCCAGAATTCGGAATGACGAGCACGTCGGCGGCACGCAAGTAGTGTGGCACGTCGGCAGGCGGAACATATCCGACGATCGTGATGTTCGGCGCATTCCCCCACCGGGCGCGGAAGTGGGCGAGATCTTCCGTCGTACCACCCACGAAGACAACGCGCGCGTTTGGCACCTGTGCGGCTGCCTCGGCAAGCGTGTCAGCACCCTTACGCGCGTAGAGATGGCCAACGTAGACGACAAGATTCTCGTCTGGAGCAAAGCCGAGCACCTCGCGCGCTCCCGCTCTCGAGCCGACAGCATCGAACCGATGCTCGTCGACCGCGTCGGGCGCAACGACAATCCGTCCGCTTGGGATGCCCGCCGCAACGTACGCTTCCTTAAGACCGTTCGATATGACGACCGTCCGATACGCATGCTTCGCGACAAAACGTGAGCTGGCCGACGGCTTCGCGTGCGCTTCGAAGACAAGCCGGCGACCAAGCAACGAATACTGTGCGAGCACGAACGCGTCGCGCGAATAGATGACATCGGCACGCCAAAACGCGCGCCGCAGCCGTGCGCGCTCCGAAAACCAGAGCGCCGAAAAGAGGAAACCGAGCGGGCCGAAGCGCACCAGATCTGGCGCATGCAGCGTCGTAAGCGTGAAGTTTCGCTCCACACCGTAGTACGAGAACGGATCGTCAGCTATAAAGTTCTTGCGCGTCGGCACAACGAGCTCGACTTCATGCCCCAAACGCGCGAACGCTTCGCACGTCTTCATAATCTGGATGCCGTGTGCCTTCTCGGTCGGCAGACGAATGTTGGCAAGATAGAGGATGCGCATACTTAACTGTTCGACCGTGCCGTACCGGAGAAAATAAACCCTAGCGGATACCGCTCTGCACTTCGCGGGCGCATCGCAAGAAAGAGCCGGTCCAGGCCCACATATGGCAGATATGCAATCGGCCTGATGAAGCGCGGCATGGAGAGCACAATGGTGTTGTAGTTTGCCACGAAGGGTCCTCCGCCGACTGCGTGCACACGAATATCGACGAACCCTGCATCCGCAAGCAGCTGCTCGATCGCTTCGCGAGTGTAACGGAAGTAATCATGTGGGTCGGGATGATAGCCGACCCAGAACGGCACGAAGCCAATGATATGCCCTTTCGGCGCGAGGATGCGCGCTACCTCGCTCAATAGAAATTGATGATGATACACATGTTCGAGAACATTGCAGATAATCACCGTATCAATGGCGTCCTCCGCATACGGGAGCGCATCTTTTTCAAAATCAATACCTGAGATGGAGCCGTCGATCGCCTCGATTGAGGTCACCTGTTCCTGCTGAAAGAAATCAAAATAATCCGGGCGCCTACCACCACCAACATCCACCACCTTACCGCGGAGCGTCTCTCGCGACAAAGCTTCGTTCATGCGAATGCGCGCAATGGTTTGTCCAGCGAGCAATCTTTTGAGAGTGAAAAGGGTTCCGGTACGCATACACTTTATAGTGGTCGCTTCTCAAGTACGAAGAAATGATGATACTGGTTTTCGAACGGCACGAACTCTTTCTCTATCCTGAAATACTTCTGGAGCGAGGTACGGATCCGCGAGAGCGGGTACCCACGCTTCCCTACCTCCCAGTAGTGTTGGCCATTGAATACGTGCTTTCGCGGATACGGAATCTTCCACGCGATACGCAGCTCAGGCAAGAATGGAATCTTCAGGGAGAATCTGAGCGGTGGCCCGAAGTGCGGGAGGCTGATGATGACGGTGCCGCAAGAGACGCGCGCGAGCTCGGCGAGCGCGCGGTCGAATTCTGTAAATGGCAGATGCTCGAGCACTTCAAACGCACAAGCAAGATCGTACGAAGCCTCAGGCACAGGTATTGCGGTCACTGAGGCAATGATGTCAGGCTTGACGTCTTCTGCAATGTCGACGCTCGTGTATGCAATGTTCGAACGGCGCACGTATTCGCCGACAACTCCATCCCCGACGCCGACCTCAAGGACTGATGCTGGCTGGCGTGCAAGGATTTCGGAGAGCTGATAGTAGTAGCTTGCCCACCGATCTATCTGCACATAGCGTTTGAATCCGTATGCCTGCGCCTCTACTTGCTTCTGCATGGTCTTAGTATAGGGGAAAGAGCGGCGCCTTTCACTGCCTCGCGAGAATAGTGGTGATCGTCTCGATGGTGTGCGGCAGCGCGTAGCGCTGCCGCGCGTCCTGGGTGAGCGGCGCGATATCCATGCGCGCCGCGGCTTCGAGCGCATCGGCGATCGCTTCCGGCGTGTCGTGCTCAACGAATAAGCCGGAGGGTGCGAGGAGCTCGCAAAACGCCTCGTTGGTCGTCACGGCTGGCACACCGGCGATGAGCGCTTCGAGCACGGTCTTGTCCACGCTGCCGGTCGTGCTGAGATTTAGGAACACGTCGGCGTCGGCGAGAAGCGCCGGCACATCGCGATGCGGCACAGCGCCAAGGAACCGCACATGGCTTGCGTACGATTTCGCAGAAACGGTCGCGCGCACGTCTTGCGCGTAGCGTTCATCCGCTTCCGTCGCGGGCGCACCGGCAACCGTGAAGCTGAATGCCGCGCCGCGCGCGGAGAGTACGTCGAGCGCTGCAAACATCTCGTGCACGCGCTTCGTCGGCGAGAAGCGTCCAATGGTGAGGATGCGGAGCTGAACTGTTCGACATCTATGCCATGCCCAACGATGTGCACCTTCTTGCTCGGGAGCCGGAAGCTCTCGGGCGAAGCTGTGCCAATAGCGTTCGCGAAAGTGGTCGCGATGCGCAGCTTCATATCGACACTCTTATGCGTGTACCAAAGCACAGAACGCTTGCCGAGGAGTCGCCAGAGCCACCCAGCAAGCACGAGGTATTCCGGATTCATGTGCACGAAGACGGTGTCGTACTCGCGGCGGAGGCGCCAGGCGAGCGAGAGGAAGCGCCAGGCATACGCGGCGCGGCTTGCTGCGCCGCGCTCTTTTCCAAGAGAATGCACGCGCACGTTCGCGGGAAGTTCGTGCTTCCCTTCCTTGAGACAAATAACCTCTACACGCTCGACGTGCTTCGCAAATTCCTCCACCCACCGCACAAAAAACCCGAGCACCGGATCATTCGCATCGACAGCCTGAGTTACGATGAGGAGTCTCATAGCATCTGTCTCTTGCTCCTAGTTTCTACTAATGGGTCCATACGATACCTGCTTAAGTTGGTTCTTATTTCTAGCCGTGCTTTGCACTTTCTCCTAATATCTCCTAAAAGCAGCATGTCATCATCCATGTTCCATAGAGCCCGCAGACAGGAAAGACTTCGGTGTGACTACGCGCGCGACCGCTGTTGGATAATGTTTGAGAAACGTCTTGAACGAAACGTCGGTCGCGGATAGTTTTGCTTCGAACGCTTCAACTGTCTTGCCCTGCACACGGACGAAGTCAATCTCTTTTTTGTCTCGCGTACGCCAAAAGTGCGTGCGTGGCGGAAACGGAACCAGCGTATCCTGCTTAAGGAACTCAGAGAATACGAAGGACTCGAACCGTACGCCCGCCAGTACCGGATCATTGGTAGCGAATCCTTCTCCAGAGAACGTGTTGCGCACGCCGGCATCGACAAAATACACCTTATACGCCTTTTTGAGCTCATTCGCGTGATTGCGTGAGAATGCATACACGCGTTTTATGACGAACGCCTGCTCCAAGAGGCGGAGATAATGCTCGACAGTTTTCGGTGCGACGCCGACTTCCCTAGAAAGATCATGCGCGGAAACGATACCGCTGACGCGCGTTGCCAGGTGTACGACCAAATCTTCAAATGCTTTCGGGTTGCGAAGCGCCTCGAAGGTGAAGACGTCCTTGTAGAGATAATTTGTCGCGATGCGTTTTATCGCGGCCTCCTTCCCTTCCACGCTTTCGGCCGAAACCACAGCGGGATACGAGCCGTAGCGCATCAAGTCGTCGAGCCGTTCACGCGTGATTGGAAGTGCCGATGCGACTTCGCGCAGAGAAAGCGGATAGAGCATGAACTCGTCAGCGCGGCCGGTCAACGGCTCACGTATCTTGTTTGCCAGGTCGAACGCGCTTGAGCCAGTGGCGAGTATTTTTATCTCGGGGTATGTGTCATGAAATACCTTGAGGATTTTCCCGATATTCGCGATGGTCTGCGCTTCATCAAATACAACCGTTTTCCGGTTGCCGATAAGCGATCGCAGCGGCTCCGGGTCACCAAGCACAAACTGTCGGCGGACTTCGGCGAGCTCGCAGTTGAAATAGCTGTCTTCGGCGTCGAGGCGCTCAAGGATACGCTTCGCGAGAGTTGTCTTACCCGCCTGCCTCGGTCCGAGAATGACGAGGATCCCCTTTTTTTCGATATATTTGAGAATCTCGCTCTCTATTTCGCGTTGAAACATCTTCATATATCAGCAATATTAACAAATTAGTACTAAAGTATCAACTTGTTTATAGTCCGAGAAAGGTCGGCAGCGAGGCGTGTGGGGATGTCGCCGAGCGTGGCAAGGTGCGCGCGTGCGGCCTGTCGTGCGTTTTCACCCAAGCGGTGCCGGAGATCATTTTCCTCGATAAGCTTCGTGATTTCGCACGTGAGACACATGATGTCGCCGACCGGGCACACGAGCGCAGATTCATTATCCTTGAACACTTCGCCGATGATGCCGGCATCGGTCACGACCATAGGCACGCCAGCGAGCGCCGCCTCGATGTATGTGCGGCCGTAGCCTTCATAGGTACTTGTTTGGATGAACGCCTGAGCGTGCGAGAGCAGTGCAGCGGTATCGGAACGCCAGCCGAGGAACACGACATGCTTGGCGATGCCGAGCTTCTGCGCGAGCGCGGTAAGCGACGCTCTCTCGCTTCCCTCACCCACGAGCGCGAGCGTTATGGGATAACCTTGCTTCACAAGCGCTGCCGCGGCCCGAACCGCATCTGCAAACCGTTTTTCCTTCTCGAGCCGGCCAATAGCCATGAGCACGAATGGGAACGGCGGCGTGCAGGGTATATCTGAACTCGCATCAGGCGCGCTTGGCACTATCGCGATAGGAATGACTGTGGGCTCGGGAATGCGCTCGCCGTAGCGCGCAAGAAGACCCTGCTTCACGCGCTCGGATACTGCACGTATGCCTGCAGCACGAGGCAACACGGCATCCGCAAGGCGCACACGCACACGATTCTTCAATGATTCGGCTGCAAAAAATGGAGAACAAAAATCCGTGTGCACTTGCACGTGCAGCTTTGCCGCGGTTCCCTGTACCGCACGAAACGCGATGTAGCCGTATTCAAATGGATCCTGCGCGGAGACGACCTCGATGGTATGCATCCGCACCAGCACCCGCGCTCGCTTTGCGAGCGCGGGCAACGCAAGCACACGCCCGACGAAACCCGATGGCATCTTCACGCTGTGCAGAGAGAGCGCACCGTCCTGTTCGTCTGCTGTTTTTGCACCGCGCGAAAGGATGTGCAGCTCGCCTACCAGAGCGGCATATGCGCGCATGCGCTCCCGAGCCGGGCTTTCTGGCTCAAAGATCGTCGGATCGTTCGAAATAAACAATGCTTTCATATCTTAGCTACCCATGTGGGACATACTATGTCCCACATGGGTGAGGAGTGCGACGGTTGCGGTAAGCATAGCATCGAGGGAGAAACGCTCGGCGGATGCTTTCGCGCGCGCCGAAAGGCGCGTGCGGAGAGGCTCGTTGGCAAGCACGCGCGCAAGCGCAGCCGTGAGTGCAGCGGTATCCCCCGCCGGAATGAGCAGGCCGTCCTCACCGTCGGTGAGCACCTCCGGATTCCCGCCGACACGCGTCGCGATGGTCGGTGCGCCAAGTGCAAGCGCCTCGATGAGCAGGTGCGAAAGGCCTTCGTATGAGGAATTGAGCACGAAGGCGTCTGTTGCCGCGAGCACTGCGAGGGTGTCCGCGTGCGGAAGCGTTCCTGTGAAGACGTAGGCGCTGCCGAGCGCGTCAGACGCGCGCGCCGTAAGGCGCGCGCGCTCGGGTCCCTCCCCCACCACTGCAAGCGATGCGTTCACGCCCTGTGCGCGCAGTGCCGCGACCGCATCGATCACGCCATCCATATGTTTCCACGGTACGAGGCGCCCTGCCGTCACCACGAGCGGGCGCGGCAGCTTCGCGACCGCCTCCGGCACGTCGCCAGCACGTTCGAGTGGCACCGCGTTATAAATGACCGATAGCTTCTCACGCGGAATTCCCCACGCTGCGACAATGTCCTTCAAATACTCGCTCGGCACGATCACGCGCGCCGCTCGTGATGCCACATGCGTTTGCACACCACGCAGAAATGACACTGCGCGCGGCACACGCTTCATCTTCACAAACTCATCGAGTGTCGCCGTCACACCGAAGCGCTGCCGCCCTTGCTCCCACGCATAGTCCCCAACGACCTTCACGACCAGCGGCTTGCGGCACACGCGCGCTGCAACACACGCAGGCAGCCCGACCGAAACAGGGTCGAGCGCGAGCACCGCATCCGCCCTCCGGAGCGCGCGGCGCACACGCATAAAATACGCGATGTGTCGTACGAGCTTTGGCAGATGCCGCACCTCACTAAATTTCACCAGCTCTACCTCGATCCCCTTTCCTGGCAGCCCTTCTTCAAGCGCCCTGGCATACGTTGCTGGCCCGCCGATTTCCGGCGGGTAGAGCGGTGTGGCGATGACGAGCTTCATAAGCATGTGGTTAGTATGTCGTATTCGAGCGGCGCTCAATGCGCAATATACGAATTGTATCTTGCATACGCACAAATAGTATACGCACAGACCCGGTGCGAACTCGATATATCCCCTCCATCCCTTTCAGTTTTTTCAGGTCAAGATCTGAGAAATCATTCGCAAGTATCTTACGAATCGCGCGCTCGACCCTGCGCCGATCAGCCGGACTAAGCGCGGCGAGAAACTTTGCGATGCGATCCATCGAGTTTACGAAGCCCAGCAAGCACGTCTTCCGCCGACACGCCGCCCATATCGGTGAAATCCGCGACGGTCTCCCACTGGGTCTTATTCGCACGAGACACTGTCAGCGTACCCAAATCTTCGTCCACTTCAAGCGCAAGCGCCGTCCCCGGTTTTACGCCGAGAGCCTTGAGCGACCGCTTCGGAATGACCACGGCGACCGACGAGCCGACCTTGATTGCTTTTTGGAGCGTTGCCATAGGCGTTCTGTGGTTATGATTATAATCCCATTATAATCGCCACCTACCCACGCGTCAAGACGCTCGGTCGCGAATGACGAGCACGAGCGTCGCGAGGGCATAGATGAAACCGAGGAGCCAGATGGTGGCGGTGTAGTTTGGTGAGCGACCCAGGAAGATGCCCAGCGGCGACGAGACGGGCAAAAGGATAGTGATGAGCGCAGCAATCGGCAGGAACCAGCGACTCATATGCCACCAAGCGCGCACCCCTTTCTCATTTGCGAAGAGAAGGATGACGCCTGCGATGGCGAGCACTTCTCCGGCAGCGATGAGAATCATTCCTGTATCAAGATAAGGTGAGTTGCAGTAAATCTTTCCATTCTCTGCATACGGTAAGCAGAAGCGCGCCCAAGTCCACGTTCCGCTTAGATACTGCCCAAGTAAATAGACGATTCCTGCGCTTGCGAGAAAAAAGGTTTTCGGTTTCCAAGTCTTCATAAGATATTAGTTACTATGCGAATGAATGTACTCCACGCGGTTTGCAACCAATGATACATCCCGCCCGTGTTTTTTGCGGAGGGCGTTTCTGATAACGCTTCCGCTCGATAAGCGGAGGCGACTTCTATGGACGGCGCTGCTTTCCTCGCGGGCGGAGCCAGCCGCTTCGCATGAGCGGGAGCCGACTGCATCGGCGCTTTAGCACTCGCAACTCTTGATATCTCCTCAGACACTCCCAGCGTGCTGGTCGCCGTCTGCTGCTCCACGGTCGTGGTGGCAGAGGTCGTGGCGACGCTCGTCGTCGCGACCGGATGAGGCAATGGATTTTGCGCAAGCGGCGCTCCGCCCGCCCACGCCGGAAGACTGCCGGTCGGCGCCGGTGTGTCGTGTAAATGATTCTGGACCGACGCCGGAGCAGGCGGCGCGTACGCAACCAGCTCGCCCACCTTGGGCGCAATCGTAATGTCGGCCGAACCGTCGCTGTCGGTATCGACCGAGTGGGTGCGATGCCACTGACGCTCAAGTCTGACTCGTGTACGCTTGCAAGACGGTGCGGTTTCCAACATCACGTGATTGGAATGTTGAAAATGGCTATTATGAACAGAATGAGGTCAAGGCCGAGCAGTACCCAGCTTGCGAGAAGCTTGCTGCCGAGCGCCTTTCGCGCACGCCAGTGCTTGTATGAGTAGTAGAGTGTCGCAGTGAGGGCGTAACCGGTGGTTGCTACAAGCCCGACAGCAGTCAGAAGTATCGCATCAATGCTTGATGCGATACCTGCCGCTTCGAATATATTTACAGTAAGGAACATGAGCACAGCCATTAAACTTCCGAATAAGGCAGAAATGTCTCGCACATGCTCTTTTGCATATGCTTCACCATGGTGCTTTATATCAATGGCGTACCAACGACCACGCAAAAAGTAGAACACCACGAGAAGAACCGTTGCTATTGAGAGGAGCGCTCCATAAAAATACGCGTACTCATTGCGACCCCATGAGTTGTACATCGCCACTAGCATTGTGTCACCTTGAGGATACACCGGTGTCATCGCGATGAAGAAAAACGCAAGTGGTAGCGCCCACGCAGCAAAGCTTAGCCAAGACTTGAAGATAGCGCGGGGAACGAAAATGAGAAGTATGGCCGCGAGAAAGAAATATCGAGCGAAGCTGTCGAGAGGATTTATTACACTAAGAAATGATTGATCCAGCCATGTTCTGTAGCAAACATGACCTGCGCTGGTACACCAAAGACCAAAGTATCGAAACCCAATACTAAACAACGCAAGAATAGCAGGTATAAATTGGATGATGCGAGTCCTCATTGCATTCAAAATAAATTCAGTAAGGTGGTCCAGAGTTTATGCAATCCATTATAGACGGTTTCTCCAGCCCGCTTGAAGAAAGATTGCTTAGAAACTACTGACGCCACCGATGCGGGCTCGAAGGTTGATGGAGCATATGCTTCGTCGCGTACTGTCTGCGCTTGGGCATGCATGGAGAGAGTGGGTTTGTATGGTTTCTGTGTCGGCGTTTTCACCGCGAGCTTCTTCTTTGGCTGGTTTGCGCGCGTTAGGGTCGCTGCATCCTTGCGCGCAGTCGAGGTCGTCGCGACAGATTCTGGCAGCGTTGTTGTGGCGGTCGAGCTTGCGACCTGCCGTGCCTCAATGGGCTGCGGTAATGGGTTAGGCGTGAGAGGAGCTCCGCCCACTGACACGGGAAGGCTTCCAGACACCGGCGCCGCTTGTGCTTCTGGCTTGGTTTCTTCCGGAGCGGGTGGCGCATACGGCACGGTCTCCCCTGTTTTGGGCATGATGGTGATGATGTTTTTCCCGTCGCCCTCTTCGTCGACTGTGAGCGCGGAGGCGGTATCGACGCCGTCAGTGATGGTGAGTTGTGCGAGCGTGGTGTCGGTCGTCGGCACGTCTGCAATAGAAGTCTCTGACGTGACGGTATCGCCTGAGCGCTCCTGCATGCTTAGCGTGAAGCTCCCGTCCGTCTGCCCGTGCATGGTAAGTGTATAGGCGCTCCCTTGCGGGACGGTGACGTACTTCACTTCCCCGAATTGGCCATAGGACGAGTCGGGGATGTTCTCTGTCATAGAGCCATCGGTGGCGAGGCCGGTCGTGTTGCCGGATGCGTCGGTGAGTTGGAGGGTGAGAGGCGAATGGAGGAAGAAGGTGAGTTTCTTACTTTCGACAAGCGCTGCAGGTTGCGAGGCATAGATGTGATTTGGAACAGCTGCTCCTGTTTTGTTCCGAAGGAGGTTACTTATAAAATCTCTGAGCTGCGGAATTTCAAACAAATCGGCATGCCGCGTCGCTGCGTGTGATTCTTTGTTATAGGAATGTAAATCCACCCAATACCGCCTCACATTCGTGCTGCTCGCTATCTGCAGCGCGCTCGGGACGGCGACGGTGCCGTCGCCGTCTTCCACTATGATCGGCTCGTACGTTCCTGAAGACCGGAACGCAGAGAGTACATCAGTCGGCGCTTGTGTATAGAATCTGATACCGGCCACCGTGTCTATCCCCCACCCAGCGATTTCGCTCACCTGTATACCGGCGGGTGGCGTCCAGAAATCAAGCGAGCCATGTGTGCGGTTTGCATAGTCGATAAGGTCCGGGTTCGCGATATCAGCCGTGCTAAGGTCGTCGTCATCCGGGTCCTCACGACCACCATCATTGGCAAGGAGGAAATCGTCGAGCGCAGTACGATTTGCAATGGTGCTCCCGTACGCGGCTTCTTCTTTCTTGTATGCTTTCCCTTCAAACTGTACGAGCGGGTGCGCAGCGTCCGCCATCGTGCTTTCGATGTAGTATTCGGACGGCAGCAGATGATAGGTCATCGGCGAGTTGTGCGCGAAGGTACGTGCCGCTGCGTTCGAGATAATCGGGATGCCTGCTTTGTAAATACCTGCGTCAAAGCCCACCAGGAGCGAGGCGAGCGCGGACGGCGTTCCGCTTTGCGGTGAGGCGACAAGTATCACTTTGTCCACGAGTTTTGCAGCGTCAGCGTCGCCCAACTTGTCCAAAAGCGCTTTGGTCACGAGGCCGCCGTTTGAGTGCGCAATGATGGTCACCTTCCCTGTTTGCGAGGTGGCGGCAAGCTGGCGGAGCGTCTGCTCGATGTAGGGTGTGCTGGTGGATTCTTCGTAGTAGATGCGGTCGCCATGCTGTGTACCGTTTGCGAGCAGGTCGTCGAGCGAGAGTCGCCAGTCGTACGCGACGGGTTTCCAGTCGTTGATCGTGCCATCGTGTTTGAGGCCATCGAGCTCGTCGAGAAGTGATTTGTAGAGATTGCTTCCGCCGACGGTGTCGATGACAGCGCTCTCTTTTGTGTAGATATCTGAGCATGCGCTGTTGCCGGACGCGTCGAGCGCGAGTTCTGACATATTGTCGTCACCTTCTCCGGTCAAGATGCTCCACAGGCCAGACAGTCCGGAGTCGATCGGATCCCACAGCTTCTCTTCCTCCTTTTTCCCGCAGCCGGTGCCTTCGTACAGGCGGCTGCCCTCAATCCCCGGCAGGAAGAGGACGTTGTCGTATTTTGGCGCGGGCGGCGGGGCGAAGGGGTCGTTCGTGAGCCAGGGAGAGAAGAGGACGTGCGCAGAGATTTCAGGGCCGGTGCCCTCAGGGTTCGTGTCGGCATTGTGCGGGCCGGATGCACTGCCCCACCAGTTGCTGGTCGCATCTGCGTCAGTGGTGCCGTCGTTTTGCACGCCTGTCTCGGCACGGGCGATGCTGTTTCCGTGTGCGGTGAGCGAGCCGCCGGTGAGATACGCGAAGCGCGTGCTGGTGGCGAATCGCGAACCGGTGATCGTCGTGGTGCCGGCGGTCTGCATGAGGTCGTTGTACGTGGCGTGTTCAAACGTACTGTCGGCGACCGACACGGTGCCGCCTTGGTTGAGAATCGCACCAGCGCAGGCGTCTTGCGGCGCGTCGTAGCTGGCGGCGCACGGATTGAGTAGGTAGCCGCCGTATGGGTCGCCGGCGTAGCGCAGGAGCGTGTGCGTGACAGAGACCGTGCTGCCCGGCTCGGCGACGATGCCGACAAAGACCTCAAGCGGCTGTGCCGGATCATACTGAGAGACGCCGGCCTTTGCTTCCTCGGCATGGTTCGTGTCGCCCGCAACGGTATCGTCTGCGGCAGAAGTGAGCGTCGTGGTCGCACCGCCCACCGCGCCGACGACGAGCGTGCCGAACACGTGTATAGGCGCGTATGCTTTGACGATGGCGCCTGGCGCGATGGTGAGTGTCGCGCCGGCGTTCACGTCTACGTCAGAATCTGGCACGTTCACGAACGGTGGCGCGAGGAAGGTCGTGTCACTCGCCAGGCTTTCCCAATCGAGAAGAGTTGGCTCCGTATTGTCGCCGCCGTCGTGCACGTCCGAGTTCCATAACACGACAGGGTCCGTGATTGTCATACCGGAGAGCGTCACAGATGCGTTCATTGCAAAAATCGTCTCACGTACGCCGAAGCTGCTGTGCGCTATGGTCGCCGCGCCTCCTTTTAGCATGAGCGCGGTCTTGGTGTGGAGATCGTGCGCGCTGGAGCGAGAAAACGTGAGCGTGCCGTCGGAGGCGAGGCCGCCGCTAAAGGAGGTGTGCTCGATGGTCGAATCGGTGAGAGAAAGCGTGCCGTGGTTTTCGATAAGGCCGTCGAGTGGCATGACGAGGTCCCCGCCGCCTCCGCTCTGAGGTGCACCGCCATAGCGCAGGTCAGCATGCGAAAGTGTCGCTATGGCGCCTGCGGCGATGATGAGTTGGTTCCAGGAAGCGTTGTCGGCACTGTCGCTGATGTTTGTGAAGGTGACCGGTGCGGCGCCGGTACCTTGCGCGACGAGCGTGCCTGCGATGGTGATGCTCGTGCTCGGCGCGACTTCCACGACCACGCCCGGCTCGATGGTGAGCGTCGCGCCCTCGGCGATAGTTGTATCTGCCGATACGACATACGGGCTCTCGCTCGTCGCCCAGGTCGTGTCGCTGTCGATGTTTGCTGGCACGTCCGTCGCGGCGTGCGTTGCCACGGGCAGCGCGAACAAAAATACAGAAATGAGAAAAGCCGACGCTGGGCCTCGAGGGCAAACTCTGTATACGCGCTTTCCCGGAGAACGTATGGCGAGCCCGTCTGTCACGTGCGTAGATAGGATAGCACATAACGCGCGACGACGCTGTGCGTCGCGTCTCAGCCAAGCAGCCGGTCGAAGAGCGCCTTCATGCTCGCGGCGATGAGATCCCAATCATACTGCTCAGATACAAGCTTCTTTGCGGTCGCGACGACACGCGCTACCTGCTCGGGATGCGCGATGATGTCCTCTACGGCCGCGGCGATCTGCTCCGGAGAGTCCTTGTCCACCGCCCAGCCAGTCGGCTCTTTGTCTGGGTTCCTCTTCGCATCAAAAAGGAAATCAGCGATGCCGCCCTCCTGCGTCGCGATGACCGGCAGCCCAGCCGCCATCGCCTCAATAAACGAATTCCCCATCCCTTCCGAACGCGACGGGCGAATGAAGATGTCGCAACTCTTGAGCGCGCTCGGCATCTCGTCATGCCCGATCTGCCCCATGAAATGAACACGCGCACTCACACTTTGCTCCTCTGCGAGCCGCCGGAGCGAGGCTTCATCAGGACCGATGCCGTAGACGACAAAATGTACACGCTCGGGCAGACGTGCAAGTGCGCGGATTACATCGTCCACCGCGTTCTTGTGCACGAGGCGCGACGTAGTGACAAGCGCCACGTCGTCCGAAGCAAGCCCGAG
>JAJYJQ010000022.1 GCA_021789225.1 bacterium
GTCTCTTTGATTTCCTCGAAGGCGTCTCTATACGCGAAGGGCAGATCTTCCCGCTTTTGCGGCCGAAGGAATAGGCTTAGCCCAAACGCAAAACGCGCGCCGAAGGCGCGCGTTTTGCGTTTGGGCATGAGCATTCTTCACGCGTTCTTTTGTGTGGATAACGTTGAATGGCGGTGGGGCAGAGTGGGATATAATTCACTACATGGTGCACAGAGTGGGATGAGGTGCTATCTCGTCCCGCGTACGTCACCGCCCCAACCACCATGTTTCTCGGAGAATACCTGCACACCTTTGACGCGAAGAATCGCATTTCCGTACCGGCCAAATTCCGGAAGGATCTTGGTCGCACGGTCGTGGTGACGCGCGGTCTCGACCACTGTCTCTACCTGTATTCGAAAAAGACGTGGGAGAAGGAGGCGCAAACCTATGCTGCAGACATTAACGGCATCGCGACGCGCCGCGGCTTAGCGCGTCTCTTCTTGGCCGGCTCCTTCGAGGTCGAGGTGGACAAGGGCGGGCGCGTGCTCGTTCCTGAAAATCTCAAAGCGTTCGCTTCCATCACTGACAAAGCCGTCATCGCGGGTGTCGCCGATCGTGTCGAAATCTGGGAAGAGAGCGCCTGGAAGGCGTACACGGCCGCTATCGAGCAGAATGCCGACGCGTATGTCGAGCAGCTGGGCGACCGGAGCGTCGCATAAAAACGTATGGAACCTCGCCACGACACCGTACTCCTGAACGAAGCCGTCGAAGCGCTCGCTGTGGCGCCGGGTGATGTGGTGGTGGATGCGACGGTCGGTGGGGCAGGGCATTTCGCGCGCTTGCGTGACCGGCTTGATGAGACGGGCACGCTCATCGGCATCGACGCTGATGCGGATGCGCTCGATCGCGCCCGCGCGCTGCCCTTGGCAGCGCGCGGCCCGCGCATAGAGCTCGTGGAAGACAACTTCCGCAATCTTGCCAGCATTCTCGACCAGCTCGGCATCGCCACCCTCGACAAGTCGCTTTTCGACCTTGGGTGGAGCGGCTACCAGCTCGCTACCGGTCGCGGCTTCTCCTTCCAGAAGGACGAGCCGCTCCTCATGACCTATGGCAAGGACGCGACGCACTCTGCTGCCGAGCTCATAAATAGCGCCTCGGAGGAGGAGCTTACTGATATCTTGCGTACGTTCGGTGAGGAGCGCTTCGCGCGCCCCATCGCGCGCGCCATCGTCCGTGAGCGACAAAGTGCGCGCATCCTCACCACAGGCGACCTGGTGCGCGTGGTGGAGATGGCGACGCCGGCGTGGTACCAGCATCGCCATGTGCACCCGGCGACGCGCACGTTCCAGGCGCTCCGCATCGCGGTCAATGATGAGCTCGGCGCCGTGCGAGACGGTCTTGCGGCGGCGATCGCGCGCACGCGCACGGGCGGCCGCATCGCGGTCATCACCTTCCACAGCATCGAGGACCGCATCGTGAAGCACCTCTTTCGCGATGCGGCATATGCCGGGAAGGGGATGGTCGTCACCAGGAAGCCGATTATCCCTTCGGAGCAGGAGCTCGCCGCGAATCGCCGGGCGCGCAGCGCGAAATTACGCGTCTTCGCGTGCGGTCCGGTCGCGGGGCAGGAAACCTTTACTCATTCAATGCACTACCTGTATGCCTAATTTTTCACAACCAATCGCTGTCGCTATGCGCGTTTCGCCCGTGCGCGCGCTTTCCGTGCTGGTCGGAGTCCTGCTCGTGGGGTACATCGCGCTCCTCGCGACCGTGATGACCTATGGTGCGATCCAAGTGCAGGCCGCCGAAGCGGTGCGCGATACGAGCTCCGATGTCGCTGCGCTCGAAACCCGCTACCTCGCTGCGGTCTCGGCGCTCAATCATGCCGATCCGACGGCGCTCGGCTACATGAAGCCCGCAGCAGTCGCGTACATCACGGGCACACAGACTGCAGTCTCGATGCGGACACGCTAGGGCGTACTTTCTCATGCGTGCCGCGTTTCGATTCCGACTCCGTATCCTCCTTGCGGTGCTCGGCAGCATGGCGCTGCTCCTCCTCGGGCGGCTTTTCATGGTACAGATCGTACATGGCGCGGAATACACGCGGAAAGCTGAACGGCAGTACACTGCCGGCGCGACGACCCTCTATAACCGCGGCGCTATCTATTTCACGCGTAAAGACGGCACGCTCATTTCTGCTGCGACGCTCGACACCGGCTACCTTGTCGCGATAAATCCCGAAATTCTCACTGACCCCCAGGCGGCATATGACGCGATCAGCGCGCTCACGCCGCTTGATCATGATGCGTTCTTTACCTCCGCTGCAAAAAAGAGTGATCCCTACGAGGAGGTGGCGCACCATCTCTCGCAGAAAGATGGCGAAGCGCTCTCGGCGAAAAAAATCCCCGGCGTGCTCGTCATCCGTGAGCGCTGGCGCGCCTATCCGGGTGGGACGCTTGCGGCGCAGACGATCGGTTTGATCGGTTACAACGATGACAACACGCTCTCCGGCCGCTATGGGCTTGAGCGATACTATGATGGCGCGCTGGAGCGCAGCGGGGCGACCTATCGCAATTTCTTCGCGCAACTTTTCTCTAATCTGGGCGACGTGTTCGTGGATGCGCGTAATGCGCGCAGCGCCGACTTGGTGACGACCATCGAGCCGGAGGTGGAGCAGCGCCTCATGGACGACCTCGCGCAAGTCCAAGAGCGCTATCACAGCAAGGAAACCGGCGGCATCATCATGGACCCGGCGACTGGCGAGATCATCGCGCTCGGGAGCATGCCCACCTTTGACCCGAACAATTTCGAACACACGGATATCTCGACCTTCAACAATCCGCTCGTCGAACACGTGTATGAATTCGGCTCCATTTTCAAGACGCTCACGATGGCCTCAGGTCTCGACGCAGGCGTCATCACGCCGCAGATGACCTATAACGATACGGGCTGCATCACGGTCGACGCGTCGCGCATCTGCAACTGGGACAGGAAAGCGCGCGGCGTCATCCCGATGAAACAAGTCATCATGCAGTCGCTCAACGTGGGTGCCTCGTGGATCGCGACGCGCCTCGGCCATGACGAGCAGCGCGCATACTTTACGAAACTCTTCGGCCAGCCGACCGGCATCGACCTGCCTGGCGAGACGAGCCCGCTCCTCGGCAACCTGCAGAGCCCGCGGCAAGTCGAGTATGACAATATGTCGTTCGGGCAGGGGATCGCCGTGACGCCGGTGCAGATGATCCGTGCGCTCGGCGCGCTCGCGGATGGTGGTGCCATGGTGGAGCCACACATCGTGCGCAAAGAGGTGCTGCTTTCAGGCGAGACGAACGCGCTCGACTGGAGCGAAAAAACGCCGGTATTTTCACCGCAGGCCGTCCAAGACACGGTGACCATGATGGATGAGACCATGGACGAAAAGGTCAGTAATGGCGCCGCAAAAATCCCCACGATGTCGGTCGCGGTGAAGACCGGAACGGCGCAGCTCACCAAACCAGGCGGCGGCTACTACGAAGACCGTTTCTTTCATTCGTTTGTCGGCTTCTTCCCAAGCTACGCGCCGAGGTTTATCATATTGCTGTACACCAACGACCCGAAAGGGGTCCAGTATTCTTCCGAAACACTCACGACCAGCTTCATGGACCTCACGCACTTCCTTATCAATTATTACGATCTCCGTCCTGACCGGGGCCTCACAGAACCTTCATGATCAAACGCCTCGGGAAATGGGTCGTCGCCTCGCTCCTTGCCGCGCTCGCGCGCGGGGTCGTGCGGAAGTATCGGCCGGTCATCATCATGGTGACGGGAAGCGTGGGAAAGACCTCGACCAAGGACGCGATCGCGGCAGCGCTCTCCAGAACTCATTTCCTGCGCAAAAGCGAGAAAAGCTACAATAGCGAGTTCGGCGTCCCGCTCACCATCTTTGGCGTGAAAAACCCGTGGGGAAATCCGATCGCGTGGGTGCAGGTTTTCCGCGGAGCGTTTGCGCTGCTCCTTTTGCCAAACCACTACCCGAAGCTCTTAGTGCTCGAAGTGGGTGCAGACCGGCCGGGCGATCTTGCGCGCATTTTGCGCATCGCAACGCCTGACGTGGTCGTTGTGACGCGCCTGCCGGAAGTGCCGGTGCATGTCGAAGCGTATCCGACTCCGCAGGCTGTGCGCGACGAGGAATTTACGCCTGCGTACGCGCTCGCGCCTGGTGCGCCGCTCATTGTCTCTGCAGACGACCAGTATGCGCTCGCCATGGCCGCGCGGCTGCCCTCAAGGCTCATCACCTACGGCATGGAGGAGCGTGCGCAGATACGGCTGTCCAACGTCGGCACGTTTATCGAGAACGGCCGTATCGAAGGCATGCAGGCGGATGTGCATGCGGATGATGCGCGCCATTCGCTCGTCGTGCGTGGATCGATCGGTCGGCAGCAGCTCCTGCCCGCAGCGGCGGCGCTGGCGACGGCCCGCGCGCTCGGTGTGACTCTCGACGATGCATTCAAGGGGCTGGAAACGTACGTCCCGCCCGCGGGGCGCGGAAGGATTTTACATGGCAAGAATGGCTCCTGCATCATTGATGATTCGTACAATGCGTCGCCAGCTGCTGTTGAAGAAGCGCTCGCAACTCTCCACGCGCTGACGCATGTGCGCCGACGTATCGCGGTTCTGGGCGACATGCTTGAGCTTGGGCGCTATTCGGTCGAGGAGCACCAACGCGTCGGGAAGCTCGCGACAGAAGCGGCGGACGTAGTGGTGACCGTCGGCGTGCGTGCGCGAGGAATCGCCGATGCGGCGCGAGATGCCGGTCTCAGTGACAACGCCGTGTATTCTTTCGACACGGCACTCGATGCTGCCGAGCCGCTCGCTTCGCTCGCGCAGGAAGGCGACGTGTTCCTCGTGAAGGGTTCGCAGGGTGTGCGCAGCGAACGCATCGTGGAAGCGCTCCTGGCAGACTCGGCAGACACCGAGAAGCTCGTACGCCAGGAAGGCGAGTGGAAGCGGCGTTAGAACACTGGCGCAGCGATGCTTTTCTTGATATAACTAATTTCGTCAGTGCGACACCAGACGGCCCTATCGTCTAATGGCTAGGACATCACCCTCTCACGGTGGTAATCGGGGTTCGACTCCCCGTAGGGTCACAAAATTTGCTTTTTCCGAGAGACGTTATATATTGAGGCCGGGATCTTTCACAGGGAATTCTACTCGGAGGGAGGGAAGTCATGAAAGAACAGGAACAGGAAGATCGGCCGTGGTGGGCGCTTGTAGGTGAATTCATTCTCGCGAAACCATGGCGCGGAGTCGTTGCGGTGTTCGTCCTGGCGGCGATACCCGCGTATCTGACGGTCTGCCCGGCAAGAGTTGATCGTCTCCCGGCCTCACAAGCGAGCTGGATTAGTCCCGTTCGCTTCTGATCGGGGAGGCAAATGCCGGTGGATGATGTTTATCCACCGGCGCCTTTTCTTGACAACGATCCCGAAGTGAAAAATAATGGCTCAAGATTTGCACAATTCATCTCAACTTCAGGGGAAGGAGGGAAGAGCATGATGCTGTCACGCGATGTTGGGGCGCACTTGCGCAAAGGATACGCTGCCGAAGGAGGAAAAATCTCAAACGGGATTATTTTCGTGCTTCCGCGAGATGTCCGGGAGCCGTCAAAACCCGTCGATGCGGCATTGCTGCCCGGAATTCACGTCTGGAGCGAACGACTTGGCCCGTACTCCGATGCTCGTTACCGGGTGCTCATCACGGACGTGGTCATGGTGATTGATGACGCCAGGCATGTGGTGGCGGAGTGGATTCCGTTTTCGGCATTCAGTGTGGTCGCCGGTGTTCATGACGGAGTGATTACCCTCCGCGAGAATAGCGGCCGGCAAACAGTCATCACCCGCGACGGCCTACTCATGTCGCTCAGGGAGTACGTGCTCGGAAGGCGTCTCCAGTCCTGTCATGCCTGATTTGTTCGAGGTTCAACGCACCCGTCTGGCGATATGCCGGCGGGTGCGCTTTGTTTTAAACGCGTAAAAGTTTTCCACATGGGAGGTCCGTGTCAAGGCTTGCAAGTTGGGTGGGTTTTTGTATAAGGATACGCAGGGGAGGGTAACCAGGACCTCGAGTCCACTAAAAGGAGGAGTGCAATGCCGCACAACAAGAGGAGGAAAACGACGTGTGCCTATAGGGCAACACTTGCAGGGATCCTTTCAGGCTCAAAAGTGGAGGTGCTTCAAAAGAAGCTAAAAAAGCTCGGCTACGTATTGTCGTATGGGAAATCAGACCCCAGACAGGGGCAAATCGTGCAAGACTGGGGGAAGTGCCCTTACGATACTCCACCAAACGAAGAGGAAGATTTTGAAGGAAACATCCGTTTATTTGAGCAAGAATTTCCAGGCTGTCGAGTTGTAGTTACCAAATCGGTAGTGTTTACCCTTGTGGTGGCGGAGGAGTGAAGATGCTCGCGACAAAGTGCCGTTCCGGATAATGTCCCTTGAGGGCAGGTCCGGAACGGCTTTTTGTTTTGCGAATACGCGCGGATAGGTTTTAATAGGAAGGTTGTTACATGAAAACGGATACGCCCTCGCCGCTGAATGAAAAGAACCGCCACCGCGTGCGCGTGGGGCGTTCGTATGCTGGGCTCGGGCTTTTCGCGGTGGATGCTTTCAAGAAAGGGGAGCACATCGTGGAGTACACGGGCAAGCGCCTCACTGGCAAAGAGGTGGACGCGCTTACTGAAAACCGCTACTTGCTCGAGATTAACGACCGCTACACCATAGACGGCAGCCCGCGCACAAACATCGCGCGCTACGCAAACCACGCCTGCAAACCCAACGCTGAGACTGAGACCATTGGTGGTCGTGCATACATCATTGCGAAAAAGGTGATACGCCCGGGCGACGAGATCACCTGGAATTACGGCAAGGAGTATTTCAACGACTTCATCAAAGAGGGCGGTTGCAAGTGTACGACGTGCCAATCGAAAAGCGGCACCTAGGGGTGCCGCTATCGAATGAACAGGTCTTAAAAATCATCTGCACTCGACGAGACGGGTAAGCGCTTTTTCGTACGGTACGCGCGCCGGGCCAGTCCTCATGCCGAGTTCCTCGAAAAGCGCATACCCCACGATGTCATGAAGCGATCGGTGTGGATTTCTCAGCTGCAATTCACGTGCGCGCGACGCGGCACCACGCAACAGCTCCGGATCAATCGTCATGGTCGAACCCTCCCCGTTAGAGTGAAGTTTCTTTCCTGAGTTATTTATATCATAGAAACTAAACTACGCAAGTAGGCTATCCACAACGGCTTTTACGTCGTTTCCGTCGGCTTTGCCTTTGAGCTCCTTCATCACGGCGCCCATGAAGCGGCCGGCATCAGCCTTGCCGGAAACGCCAAGCTCGGCCATCTTCTCGCGCGCGATTTTCTCAATCTCCTCGCGCGACATTTGCGCGGGCAGGAAAGACTCGATGATCGCGAGCTCCGCTTTTTCGGTCTCTGCCAGGTCGCCGCGGCCGGCTTTTTCAAACTGCTCGATGGAGTCTTTGCGCTGGTTTGTGGCGCGCTTGAGGACCGCGAGCGCCTCCTCGTCGGTGAGGAATTCGTTTGGCTTGCGCTTCTTGGCGACGACCTCGTTGGTCATGGCGGTCACAAGCGAACGCAGCGTGGTGAGGCGCACGGTGTCTTTGGCACGCATGGCGTCGGGAATAGCGGCTTTGAGTGTTTCGTGGATGGTCATACGAGATAGAGTATACTACACGCATGAGCCTCTTCACCGTCATCCTTATTGTCCTTGCGCTCCTGCTCGCCCAGGGCGTGAGCCTGTACCTCATTCTGCGCCGCGTTGCTGCCGCCACGCCGCAAAAAGAGGAGGGAAGCAACGAAGGCCTTTTGCTCCTCCAGCAGCAGATGCAGGAGCTCTCGCGCACGCTCGACAAGCGCGTGGCCGAGTCTTCGCGCGAGATGCAGGAGCATGCGCATCGCCAATTTTCCGATACCTCGAGGCTCATCAGGGAAATCACCGAAGAGGTGACGAGCGTAAAGGAGATCGGCCGGCAGACCCAGAGCTTTGCCGAGCAGTTGCGCGGCCTGCAAGACATTTTGAAAAACCCGAAGCAGCGCGGCGTGCTGGGCGAGTACTATCTCGAAACCGTCCTCAAGAATGTCCTCCCGCCGGGCATGTACCAGATCCAGTACCCATTTGAAAATGGCGAGATCGTGGATGCGGCCGTGTTTGTGAATGAGAAGATCGTGCCCGTAGACTCAAAATTTTCGCTCGAAAACTACAACCGTCTCGTGAATGCGCCCGATGCCGAGAAGCCGGCCCTCGAGAAAGCGTTTGTAAACGACCTGAAGCTTCGCATCACGGAGACCGCCAAATACATCCGCCCCGAGGAAAAGACCATGGACTTTGCCTTCATGTTCATCCCGAGCGAGGCCATCTACTACGACCTCCTCACCAACCAAGTGGGGGCAGGCGAGGACGAAAACCTCATCCAGCGCGCAGCAGGGAAGAACAAGGTCATCATCGTTTCGCCGACCTCCTTCCTGGCATACCTGCAGACCGTCTTACAGGGGCTCAAAGCGATGCAGATAGAGCAGCGCGCGGAGGAGATCCAAAAGCGCGTCGGCGAGCTGGGCAAGCACATGGGCAAATACGAGGAGTTTTATAAGAAGCTCGGTACCGCGCTTGGCACCACTGTCTCGCACTACAACAGCGGCTACAAAGAGCTCGGCAAGATAGACAAAGACGTGTACCGCATCACCGACGAAAAAATCGGCATCACCGCTGACCTCCTCGACAAGCCGGGCGTAGAGCTTGATTAAATCAAGGGCGCGTGATTACCTTGGGGTAGATTGGCAGATTCCGTAAAATTCAACGGACGAGGGTGCTATGGGAATCTTGAAGTGGTTTTTGGCGTACGCCACGCAACCGTCGGACACGTCCTACCGTAAGTCGTATCGTGACTCGAGCGGCTGGGCGTACAGCGTATCTCGGGTGCTTCCGCTCTGGCAATCTGTGCTTGCCGACTATGTATGGATCTTTCCCTTAGGGTTGATAAAGATCTGAAGAGAAGATCGACCTTCCCAACCAAGGCCGTGTCCCAGCGCACGGCCTTTTCCTTTGGTTCTGCCTGTGCGCTTGCGCTCTGGGGCTAAAAACGGTAGTATAGCGGAGTTATGGAATGCGCAATCATTAAGACCGGCGGCAAGCAGTACATCGTCTCCAAGGGCGATGTGGTGGCCGTGGAAAAGCTCTCAGACGAGCAGAAGGCGGGCGATAAGGTCGTTTTCGAGGAGGTCCTCTTTGTGGACAATGGCTCGGACACGACCATCGGCACGCCGAACATCAAGGGTGCGAAGGTGCAGGGCACGGTCGTCGAGACTGGCAAGGGCGAGAAGGTGGAGGTGGTCAAGTACAAGGCAAAGAGCCGCTACCTCAAGCGCCGCGGCCATCGCCAGCCTTTCGTCTCCGTGCGCATCGACGCGATCTCCTAGCTAAACAGGTCTAACCTGTTTAGCAAGAACCGGCCCGCGGAAGCGGGCCGGTTCTTTATGTGGCGATATGGTATTATGTGCGGCATGAAAGTTGCAGATATACAAGCAAAGGCTGCACCCATCCTTAAACAGCGGGCAGTGAAGCGCGCTGGCGTATTCGGTTCGGTCGCACGTGGCGAGCCGTCGCCGCGTGATGTTGATATGCTCGTCGAGATGCCACGTCCATATGGGCTGTTCTCGTTCCTTTCGTTGCAGCAGGAGCTTGAGAGCGTGCTCGGCACGAAAGTCGATCTCCTCGAATATTCCTCCATCAAACCAGCGCTACGCGAACGGATTCTGAGCGACGAAGTTTCCATTTTATGACTGCGCCTCGCGATTATCAGGTATATCTTCAGGACATTCTTAAGGCGATTGAGAATATCGAGCAGTACACGGCAGAATTTTCCCAAGAATCTTTTCGAGGAGATGCAAAGACTCAGGATGCGGTTGTGCGGAATCTCGAGGTTATCGGGGAGGCGGCAAAACGCATTCCGGACGCCGTACGAGAACAGTATCCTGATGTCGAGTGGCGTCCCGCTGCGGCTATGCGGGACTTTCTCATTCACGAATACCCGGAAGTCGATGTTGATGCGGTGTGGGATACGGTCAAGACAGATATCCCGAAATTCAAGGAAGGTGTTACCCGTTGTCTCGGCGATATCGGGTGACCACCACTAGCCCGCGAAGCGGGCCGGTTTTTTGTTGTAGTCCTCTGGCAAAATGAGAAGCCACCGGGAGCGGGGCTCCTCGGTGGTCTTTACATGCCGGTGATATTAAAGCTGTCGATGTGATTGAATTCACCCAAGATAATCGTGGATCTTTCGCCGTCGTAGGCGAGTCCGGGCACCACGTTGATTGAGCAAAACCCCGGCTCCGTCAGCAATTCTGCTGCGAGAGACGACATCTTGTCACCAGCATTTTCTTCCGTATCTCTGAGCAGGTTGTGGATATCGTGTTTTGATGGGGCTGCAATGAGAGCCCAGCCTCTGCCGCCGGCCGAAGTGGTACTAATCTTGAATACCTTCATGGTGTCCTCCCGGGACATGAGTTTTTAAGAACAGCCTTATCTATGCTGACACGAGAGCATAGTATTGTCAATCTTTTTTTATGGGTGGCCGCCCTATGACTCCTTGCGGTTTGCGAAGGCGCTTGAGAGGGTGGCGGCGTCGGCGTATTCGAGCTCAGAGCCGGTGGCGAGGCCGCGGCCGAGGATGGTGAGGCGCACGCGCGAGCGGTAGGGAGCAAGGATCTCGCGCAGGTGGTCGGCCGTGTGTTCGCCTTCGCTCGTGGCCGAGAGCGCGAGGATGATTTCATTCAGGCCGCGCTCAAGCCGCGCTTCGATGGTGCGCAAAAGCTCGCGCTCGCGTATCGCGCCTTTGCCCGAGAGGGTGAGCACGCCGCCGAGCACGAAATAGCGGCCGCGATAGGAGTTGGCACGTTCGATAGCGGCAATGTCCTGGTCTTTTTCCACGAGCATCAGGAGCGAGTCGTCGCGCGAGCGGTCGCTGCAGGAGCGGCAGACACCGCCCTCGGTACTGTCGAAGCGGTAGCACGCGCCGCACTGCTGCACGTCGTGTCCGAGGCCGCCGATAAGCTCAGCAAGCTCTGCGCGGTCGGCGGGGGAGGTGGCGAGCAGCAGGTGGTAGACGAAGCGCTTTGCTTGGCGCGGGCCGATGCCGGGGAAACGCTCGAATGCGCGCGCGAGACGGCCGATGGAATCAGACATAGAGCGAACGAAGGATGCTGCCAAGGGCAACAAGCGCGATAAGCGCCCAGATGAGATTCAGCCAGAAGGGCTGATAGTCGCGGCGCGCCCAAGTCTCGATGGTGACACCAACCGCGCCTGTAAAATTGAGCCCCTGATACCAGAGGCTTGTGGGTGCGAGTACGGAAGAGCTCACGAGCGCATACGCAAGGATGGTGGCAGCGACGCCGTACCAGCCGAGGATTTCTATAGTCGAGGAAGCGCGCATGGCTAAAACTCGGCCGCGAGCTCGCCATAGCCGCTCTTGTCGACCGGCATGAAGGTGGTGCGCTTCTCATCGAAGTAGAGCTGCGCGCGGCCGGTAGGGCCGTTACGATGCTTTTCCACGAGCACTTCGGCAATGTTGGTGCGCTCTTTTTCCTCTGAGCGGGTGCCGGTCATGTCGTCGCGATGGATGAACATCACCACGTCGGCGTCCTGCTCGATGGAGCCCGAGTCGCGCAGGTCGGAAAGGCGAGGCTTGCCGCCGCGCTGCTCCACGGCGCGCGAGAGCTGTGAGAGCGCGATGACGGGCACCTCAAGCTCGCGCGCGAGCCCTTTGAGTGATCGCGAAATCTCGGTGACCTGCTGCACCAGCGAGTCGGATGCCTTCGCGCCGATCGGTGTCATGAGCTGGAGGTAATCCACGACGATGAGACCGATGCCGCGCTCGCGCTTCAGGCGGCGAGCGACCGCGCGCATGGCGAGGATGTTGTTGCCTGGCTTGTCGTCGATGAAAATCGGCGCCTTTGAGAGCACCTCGAGTGCGTCGCGGATACGAGAAAAATCTTGCTCATCGCGCACGCCGCCGGTGCGGAGCTTCCAGGAGTTTACATACGACTCGGCCGCGAGCATGCGGTCGACGAGCTGCTCGGCGCTCATTTCGAGCGAAAAGATGCCCACGGGCGTGTTGTGGCGCACGGCGGCATTGCGGGCGATATCGAGCGCGAGCGACGTTTTACCCATCGAAGGACGTGCTGCGAGGATGACGAGGTCGGAAGGATGGAAGCCGGAGAGGAGGTTATCGAGCTCCGGGAAGCCGCTCGGGACGCCGCGAATGCCGTCCTCCTGCTTGGAGAGATTTTCGATCCGGTCCCAGGCGTCGGTGAGTTTGTCAGCGATGGCGATGAATTTGTGTGCGGCGGTCGCATTGCCGATGGCGTAGACCTGCTTTTCGGCGTCGTCGAGCACTTCGTTGGTGTCGCGCGATTCGTCGTATGCGTTTTCGGTAATCTGATATGCCACGTCGATGAGTGCGCGCATGAGGTGCTTGCGTGAGACGAGCTCGGCGTAGTGGGTGATGTTGCCCGGGGAGGGGGTCGCTGCAGCGAGCTCGGCGACGTATGCTTTGCCGCCGGCGCGCTCGAGGAGGCCGCGGTCGGCGAGACGTGCGGAGAGGGTGAGGAGGTCGATCGGCTCGCCGCGGCTCGCGAGCTCCTGCATCGTCTCGAAAATGAGCTTGTGCTTTTCCGCATAAAAAGAATCGCCGCGGACGATATCGGAAATATCGTGCATCGCTTCAGGCTTGAGGAGGAGTGCCCCCAGAAGCGCGCGCTCGGCTTCAAGACTCTGGGGCGGTACGCGATGTACCCCGTTAGAAAATTCAGAACGTGAAGCCATAAGCATCAGGATTGCGAAGCGTGTAAATAGCGGATTTTCTAACGGGGTGAACGGACATGTGCCGATTGTACCACCGCACGCGCTGCAGCGGCACCTATTGACAATAAATATCGGTATGATATCTTCTCGGTCAAGGCACTTGTGGGCCGATGGAGAGGTGCACCGCACCCTTACGGTGAG
>JAJYJQ010000051.1 GCA_021789225.1 bacterium
AGCCATGTGCCTACAGTATAGCAGTAAGGCGCGGCGCGGCGAAGCCGCGCCGCGCCCTTCAACTATCGTTGTTCACTCTATTTTCTCTATACGGCTAGTGTATACTGCGAGGACTATGACTGACGACTCTACGAAGGGGAGGGGGAAAAGCGCAGTGCTCGTGCGGCGCGCAGCCAGCTATGCGCTGTTTGTCGCGCTCGGATTTATCATCGGGACCTTCGTGACGCTCCCCGGGAACCAGTCAGCGAACTCGTTTGTCGCCTCGCATGTGCCGCTCATCGGGGGCGCGCTCGATGCGACGCCAGACCAGACGGCAAACCTCAAGGATTTTTGGGAAGCGTGGAATACGCTCCGGACACGGTTTGTCGAGACGCACGCGTCGTCTACCATCCCCGACACGCAAAAGAAGGTCTGGGGTGCTATTCAAGGTCTTACTGCTTCCTACGGTGACCCGTACACGGTGTTCATGCCACCTTCAGAAGCAAAGGTCTTTCAGGAGGACATCGCCGGGAGCTTTAGCGGCGTCGGCATGGAAATCGGTGTGAAGGGTGGCGTGGTCACGGTCATCTCGCCACTGAAAGATACGCCAGCAGCACGCGCGGGCATCCGCTCGGGCGACCAGATACTCGGCATCGACAATCATTCCACGGAGGGTATGTCTGCCGACGAGGCGGTGAAGCTCATTCGCGGACAGAAGGGCACCACGGTCGTCTTTACGATCATGCGCGACGACAAAGTCTCGACCATAAAGGTCGTACGCGACACGATCCAGGTGCCCGAGATCGACTACAGCCTCGACCAGAAGACGGGCATCTACCACATCGCGCTCTACACCTTCAGCGCAAACTCCGCTGACCTCTTCGATCAGGCGCTCACTGCGTTCCGCCAGTCCGGCTCGAAAAATCTCATCATCGACTTGCGTGGCAACCCGGGCGGCTACCTCGATGCGGCGGTTGATATTGCGAGCCACTTCCTTCCGAAAGATGATGTAGTCGTGACGGAAGATTACGAAGGCAAGCAAGACAACATCGTGCATCGCAGCGTCGGGTATGGTGACCTGCCGTCCGATATGAAGGTCGTCATTCTCATCGACCAAGGCTCGGCTTCGGCGTCAGAGATTCTCTCGGGCGCGCTGCAAGACCACCATGTCGCGACGCTTGTCGGTACGCGCTCGTTCGGCAAAGGGTCGGTGCAGGAGCTGGTGGATATCGACGGCGGCTCGCTCAAGATCACGGTCGCACGCTGGCTCACGCCTTCTGGCCGCTCCATTTCCGACGGCGGCCTCACGCCTGATATCAAGGTTGACCGCACGCAGGCCGACGTGGACGCGAAGCGTGACCCGCAAATGGATCGGGCGGTGCAGTTCCTCACAACTGGCAAGTAGCTATGAAGCTGCTGCTCACCTCGGGCGGTCTCACAAACAAATCAATCGTCGCGGTGCTGCAAGAGCTCGCCGGAAAGCCGTTTGCAGAGCTCTCACTCGCATTCATTCCGACGGCAGCAAACCTGGAAGAAGGAGACAAGTGGTGGCTCATCGAGGACCTGGAGAATTGCAAGAAGCTTGGTCTCAAGACGTTCGATATCGTGGATATCTCTGCGCTGCCAAAGAGTGTGTGGCAGAAGCGCCTCGAAGCGGCGGATATCATCTTTGTCGGCGGCGGGAACAATTATCACTTGATGCACTGGATTAATGAATCCGGCCTGGGTGAGCTCCTGCCGGAGCTTCTCAAGACGCGCATATATGTGGGCGTGAGCGCCGGGAGCATGATTGTGACGCCAAACATGGTTGCGCCTGATGAGAAAGGGCCGGCCGAAGCTGTGCATGGTGCAATGGGCGACGAAGGGCTCGCACTCGTTGATTTTGCAGTCGAGCCTCATATCGGCAATGCAGGTTTCCCAGAGCTTACTTTTGAGTACGCGCAAGAAGAATCAGAACGAACCGGCCTGTCGGTCTACGCTCTCGACGATCAATCGGCCATCAAGGTTGTCGATAGGGAAGTCCTGGTCGTTTCTGAAGGCGAGTGGAAGCGGTTCGGGTAAGGTTGCGTAACTGCGGGGGAGAGGGTAGGATAGGGGGACTATGAAGGTTATTTTGATGAAAGACGTGCGCGACACGGGCCGCGCACACGAGACGATCGATGTCGCTGACGGGTTTGCAATTAATTACCTGATCCCCAAGCGGCTTGCGGTCATTGCGACGCCGGCGGCAGCAAAGGTGGCAGAGAGCCGAAAGGCGAAAGTCGCTGCGGATCGAGAGGTTCAGGAGCAACTTATCGTGCAGGCGCTTGAGACGCTCGCCGATGCGCGCATCGTTATCAGCACGAAGGTGAACGAGAAAGGTCACCTCTACGATGCGGTTGGTGTGCCAGAAATCCTCGCTGCAGCCAAAGAGCAGGCGCAGGTTGAGCTTCCGGAAGACGCAATCCGTCTCGAGCACCCCATCAAAGAGGTTGGTACGCACGAAGTGTCGGTCGCTCACGGGGCAAGCTTCGGCAAGTTCTCCATCGTCATTGAGGCGGAGGAGGTATAACTCTCGCTCGTAACGAGAAAACCCGCGCCGGCTTCGCCGGCGCGGGTTTTCTCATTCAGAGTTAAGTGATATTTCGTTTGGATGAATTCTTCCGA
>JAJYJQ010000023.1 GCA_021789225.1 bacterium
ATGGTGGCGCGATGCAGGCATCCTGAACATCATAGCCGCTTGCGCTGAGCGTGTAGGTATCCCATTCAAGCGTCAGTGCGCGCACGCCCGAAGCATTCGTGGTCGTGGAAACGACCGTCTTGTAAATCGGCGCGCCGCTGCCGGTCGAGCCGATCGTCTTGCTGCCCGTGAGCGTAAACGGCGCATTCGGGAGCGGTGTGGGACCGGTCGTGTAGCCGAGCGACCAGTCGAGCAGTTCCGGCACGATAGCCGGGTCGCTCGTCGTGGCGACGACACCGAGCGCGAGTGCGGGATACGTGCTCGTCGAAACGCTCGCGAGGCTGACGGGGAATGTGGCAAAGCCTGCACCATTTCCCGGCAACACACTCTCCGGCAGCAGTGCGCCCGCGCCGTCGTATACATACACGCGTGCACCGGAACCCGACGCGACACTCAGGCTCGCCGTAAGATTCCCCCACGCAGAGAGATGGCTTGGCGAGATAGGCGTGGAGGTCGCCGAGCCGGAAAGCGCCCCGCCTGAGATTTCCAATCCGCCCCCGACCGCATGCAAATTCGAGGTTGTCGCCAGCTTGGATTCATCTGCGAACGTGTCGGTAAAAGAGCCCTGCGCAGGCGGCGAGAACGTGTGCATCACGAGCGAGGTGAGCGTATCGATCGCGAAGGTGCCGGTCGTGGTCTGGTCTTTCGCGATGGTGAGATATCCCGGCGTCGGGTTTTGATTGGTCGTATCGCGCGCGTAGGTCTGCGCCGAGGAATACCCGTCTTTGCGCACGTATATCTGATACTGGGTCGATGTAGCTGCGCCAGGAAGATTCACTTCTCCCGACGCGTTTGTGAATGGAGACTCATCTACCGACGGTGTCACCGTACTGTTCACGATGCGCACCGTGGCTCCAGAAACAGGCGCGCCGCTCGCGTTCACGACGCGCACGACGAGCGTGCCGCCGCCAGTCGTCGTCTCGATCCCAGGTGGCGCGAAATTCGAGAGCAGCGTAACCGTGCGCGGCTTTCCGCCGGCCGTGTACGAAACGGTCACCTTCGCGAGCTTGTAGTCGGTGGTGATACCGTTTTCGTCGCTTGCGCCGAGCCCGTCAGCAGGATCGTCGATGTACTGGATGAATGTGCGCACGTTGTAGGTGGCGCCGTCGATGGTCGTCGTCGCCGACTGCGGCACCACGCCAGCGGGGATGCCGCCCTCCATGCCGAGTGCATCATAGGAGAGGCCGCGCAGGTACTCCATTTGCGAATCCGCAAGCGAAGATGCGGCTGCGCGCGCCTTAGCGAGGTCTGAGACAAGAAGCGAGGCGCGCAGCACACCCATGAGCGCGAGAAAGACGATCACGATGAGCGCCGAACCGACGAGCACGTCGATGAGGGTCATGCCCCTAGTATGCGAAGCCAAACGAGCGGACATATCTGCATGATACCGCACCCTCGCCCGCGCGACGCTTCGCGTCGCGCGTTACGGAAAATAGAAAAGGTGCTTCCCTGACGGGAAGCACCTCTACACGGATTGTCAGCTCGTCCGCCTAATTGACGACGGACTTCTTTTTCTTGACCACGATAACCTGCGCGCCCTCGGGCACGACATCCTCCCCTTCAAACCAGGGAGCAAGCCGTGCACCCTTTTGGGCGTACTCAAGCGCGTCGACCGCTTTCACCGCATCAGCACCATCCTCGGAGCCCACAAGGAGAAGGACGGTGCTGCCAACGAGATATTTTCCTGCCTTCGCCGCAATGACGGGCAGCATCTCTTCGGCATGTGGCAGCGCGCCCATCCCGTTAATCCGGAGGGCCCTAGCCAGCTCGTCAGTCGACGTTTCGGACGAAGTCCGCAGCAGATTAGCTGCCAGCCCAGCGACGGTTACTTCCTTTGTTGCGAAGCCAGACGTAACCTCGAATCTTCCCTTCTGAAGGGTTGCGGGGGACATAAGTAGCTGCGTTTCTCCAGAAACCCCACCGTCAGCAACAGCACTTCCGCTCTGCATAAGGACCTCCTTAGGTTAAGGAGGATCAAGAATGAGCGATGTAATGTGCTCCAGTACTGAGAAATAGCATGCCGCGCCCTTCAGAGCAACTGCCATAAACAAAAAGGATGTGCCCCGCACTGGGCGGGGCACAAAATCCACGAAGGTCTCACTGCATTTTCGGTGCGAGCGATTGAGAGCTGACGCGCACCAGTCGCATCGTCTCGGGCAAGACGCAGTCCTCATCAAAGTAGTAGGACCTGGTTCCTGTCTCGGGACTGACGACCAGCACCATCACAGGGTGATGGATGGCGCCAGTCCGCGTAAAGAGCACACGTTGATCGGCATCATTCCGCATACCCTCGCGCACATGAGGCAGAATCTGAAATTGCGCTTGCACGTCCAGTGGCACGTTGTTTTTGATGAGCTCCTGCGCAAGAACATTGGGAGGAAGATCGGGCGACTTCCCAACTAGTGCCGCTGCCCACGCTGGCGCATCCGCTTGGTATGACGGCCTCCACTCCGAGATGAATCGGACGGTTTCTCCGATTACCACCCTCCTCTCTCCGATAAAGCCGAACTCCATATCCTCTTTGGCAAAAGCCTGCTGAGCCACTCCACATCTCGACATTCCTCTACCCTCCGAAATTAAGGTGAACGATCAATGTTGCTTCTGGCATCAAGGAATACCATGTCTTGCGCTAGGGAGCAACCGCTAAATCGCCGAGGAGAGCGAGTAGATCGGCGAGATGATGGCGATGGCGAAGACGCCAACGCCTGCGCCGATGAGGAGCATGAGGATCGGCTCGATGATGGTCGAAAGGTCTTTCGTGCGCTGCTCCACGTCGCCTTCGTAGTATTCGGCGACCTGTTTGAGCATGTCGGCGACCTGGCCGGTCTCCTCACCGACTTCGATCATGTCGGAGAACATGATCGGGTAGCGGTCGCTGTGGTCGGCGAATGCCGCTGAGAGCTGCTCGCCTTTGCGCACGCGCTCCTGCGCCTCCTCGAGGACCGACGCGAACGTTTCCGTGCTCACCACTTCGCGCGTGATCGCGATCGCTCCGAGCATGTCCACACCAGAGGAAAGCAGCGAGGCAAGCGTGCGAGCCGTGCGCGCGGCATAGGTTTCCCGCACGAGCTCACCTATGACCGGCAGCACGAGCACGAGTTTGAAAAGGAGGCGCCCGCCGAAGGCCGAGCGCGCAAAAGCCCACACCGCCCCCACGACCGCAGCGACCCCGAGGAGCAAGAGCACCGTGTGCGCGATGAGGAAATCAGAAATGGCGACGATGATGCGCGTCGCAAGCGGCAACTGGACGCCCAACTGCGAGAAGGTGTTCGTCAAGGTCGGCACGACATACATGAGCATGAGCACGAAGATGATCGCCATCGCCACGATGATGATGATCGGGTAGATCATCGCGCCGCGCACTTTCTTCGTGAGGTTACGCGCACGCTCCATCTGCATCCCGACAAGCCCGAGCGCCTCCGAGAGCGTGCCGCTTTCCTCGCCCGCATGCGCCATCGCGATGAAGAGCTTGGAGAAAAGCTTGGGATGCTCCGCGAGCGCCTCATGGAAGCCGGCGCCCTTCTTCACCGACGCGCCCACCGACGCGAGCACCGCCTTCAAGCGCTTGTTGCGCGTCTGCCGCTCGACCACCGTGAGTGCGCGCGAGAGCGTGAGGCCAGCATGGAGCATCGCGCCGAGGTTCTTGATCATCAAGATGATGTTGTCGACGGAGATCCCGGTACCGAAAGAAATATTCAACCACGCCGGCATGGTGAAGCCGCCGCCCTCTTCAAGCGCCGCGACCGTCGCGCCCTCCTTTTCCACCTGCTCGTACACCGCAAAACGCGATGGCGCGTCCATCACGCGCTCTTCCTCAGCACCATCAGCTTTCTTTATCGTGACGCGAAATTTCATAGAGATTCAAGGATTCTAATCCGAAATGGCGCGGAGGACTTCTTCGAGCGAGGTGACGCCGCGCGCGGCTTTGTAGATGCCGTCTTCGAGCATCGTGAGCATGCCCTCCTTGCGCGCCTGCTCTTCAATAGCGTCAATCGTCCCTTCGTGCAAAATCTTATCGCGCACGCCGGGCGTGACGGAAAGCACCTCATGGATGCCGATGCGGCTCTTGTAGCCGTCTTCGCATTCGGGCGAGGGCGTCGGTCGGAAGAAGGGCACATCGTCGAGCGTCGCTTTCGGCTTGAGGATCTTTTCTTCGGTGAGCGCTTTGAATGCCGCATCAAAATGTTCCGGTGCCGTGACTTTGTCGCGCTCCGCTTTCGTGAGCGTGTACTGCTCACGGTCGGCACACAGCCGGCGCACGAGGCGCTGCCCCACGATGACGCGCAAGGTCGAGACGAGCAAGAAGGGTTCCACGCCCATATCGACGAGGCGCGGCACGGCACCAGCGGCGCTGTTGGTGTGGATGGTCGAGAGCACGAGGTGGCCGGTGAGTGCTGCATTGATAGCGAGCGAGGCCGTCTCGCCGTCGCGGATCTCGCCGACCATGATGATGTTGGGGTCTTGGCGCATGAGCGAGCGCAAGCCACTCGCGAAGGTGAAGCCGATCGCCGGATTCACCTGCGTCTGGTTCACGCGCTTCATCTGGTACTCGATCGGATCCTCAATGGTCGAGATGTTCACATCCGGCGTATTGAGGAGGTCGAGCACGGTGTAGAGCGTCGTCGTCTTTCCGGAGCCAGTCGGCCCCGAGATGAGAATGATACCCGTCGTCCCGCGCGTTGCTTCGTGCACACGCTCCAGCGTCTCGCCATGGAAGCCAAGCGTCTCGAGCGAAAAGCCCTCGCCCGTCTCGCGCAGGAGACGCATCACAATCTTTTCGCCATAGAAAACCGGCAGGAGCGAGACGCGGAACGACACCTCCTCGCCTTCAGTCTCCATCTTGAAGCGGCCGTCTTGCGGCAGGCGCTTCTCGTCGAGCTTCAAGTTCGCGAGCACTTTGATGCGTGCGGTGATGCCCGGCCCCGCCTGCCGCGGCAGCGTCATCGCGTCGTGAAGCACGCCGTCGATGCGATAGCGAACGAGCACCTCGGTCTCCATCGGCTCGATGTGAATGTCAGACGCGCCCTGCACGATCGCGTGGCGTAGGAGCGAGTCCACGATGCGCACGATCGGCAAGTCTTCCGCCATCTTCTTGAGGTCTTCGCCCGAGACCTCGCCCTTCTCACCCTCCTTTACCACGTTGATGCGCCCCGCCTCCGTGGCGATGATGTCGCCGAACTCTTCCTTGAGCGACTTCTGATACTGCAAGAGCGCGTGCTTGAGCGACTCGCCGTCGGTGAGGCGCGCGAGGATCCGCAGGCCGGTCTTCTTGCCGACCGAGTCGATGGACGCGAGGTCTTGCGTATCGAGCATCGCCACCTCCAGGTCTTGGCCGTTCTTCTTGTACGCGATGATCGAGTGAGTGCGCGCGATCGGCTCCGGGATGAGCGCGAGCACGTCTTCCGGTATCTTGATATCTTTCAAGCTCACGAACGGTATGCCGAGCACATACGCCTTGATGCGACGCAGCGCATCGGCCGTAAGCTGCCCGCGCGCGACGAGCACGTCCCCGACCGACTGCCCGGTCTTCTGCGCCTCCTCTGCCGCCGCGTCCACGTCCTTGCGGGAGACGAGCCCCGAGTCCGCGATGAAATTTTTCAGCTCGCTCTCGATAATCTGCATTGCTTCAAGTATAGCGTATGCTACGCGCAACACCGTACCGAGACACGGATAAAAGAGTGTACAATGCAACCATGACCGCATTCCCGCATCGCTTCATCGTTGCCTTCGTGCTCGTCTGTGCTGTCGGCGGAAGCGCCCTCGCGCTTCCCTCCCTCCTCGCAAAGGAGGTGGCTCAAGAACAGGTCAGTGCCTCCCCGGCGCCCTTCCCGGTGTCGGTCGATCCAGAACGCAAGACCATCGTCGAGAATCCGGCTGTAGATGCCTTGTTCACCGGGCATAGCGCCGCATTCACCGCGAGCGCTATCAATGCGGAAGGGTTCTTCGCCTGGATAGCCCAGGCCATCACTTCGATTCCCGGTTACGCCCTCCTCGGTGCCGCTGACACCCGCTTCGTGACAATCTATCCCGGATACCGCGAGGAGCAGGTGGCGGGCGCGTTCGGGAAAGCGCTCGGCTGGAGCGCGGCCGATCAGAAAAAATTTCTCTCAGAAGCGCATTCCACGGCGCCCACGCTCTCCGAAGGCTCGTTCGCTCCTGGAACCTATGTCATCCAGGGCCATGAAACCATGGCCGACGTGCAAGCCATGCTTGATTCCCGTTTCGACCGCACCGTGCGCGCTCGCTACAGCACCAGCACCGAAGCGGTCGTGCCGCTCAACGAAGCGCTGACGATAGCCTCTCTCCTTGAGCGTGAGACGCGCGATCCGAATGAAATGCGTCTCATTTCTGGCATCATCTGGAACCGCCTGTGGAACAACATGAACCTGCAGATAGATGCGACGCTGCAATACGCCAAAGGTTCTCCTGGCCCAGCCGCAAGCTGGTGGCCAGCGGTGGTACCGAAGGACAAATACATCAAGTCGCCGTATAACACGTACCAAAACCCGGGTCTCCCGCCCGCGCCGATCGCAAACCCTTCCGTTGCGGCAGTGCTTGCGGCCCTGAATCCCAAGCCAACCGATTGCCTCTTCTATTTCCATGACCGCTATGGAGAGCTCCACTGCGCCCCCACGTACGAAGAGCACGTCTCCCTCCTGAAGCAGTACTACGGGCGAGGCAAGTAACAAACGAAAAACGCGCGCCGGCTTCGCCGGCGCGCGTTTTTCTTTTTCTCTGTCCTATTTCCCCTTGTACACCTGATCCACGATGCCGTACTTCTTCGCCTCGTCGGCCGTCATGAAGAAATCGCGATCCACATCCTTTTCGATCTTCTCGAGCGGCTGACCCGTCGTCTTCTGGAGAATCTTGTTCGTGCGATCGCGCTGCTGAAGGATATGCTTGGCCGAAATCTCGATGTCCGCCGCCTGCCCTTCTGCGCCGCCATGCGGCTGGTGAATCATCACTTCAGCATGTGGGAGCGCAAAACGCTTGCCCTTCGCTCCTGAGGTGAGAATGATAGACCCCATGGACGCAGCCATACCAACCACAACCGTCGACACATCTGGCTTCACATGATTCATCGCGTCCACGATAGCGAGACCGGAGTGAATGTATCCGCCGGGGGAATTGATATAGAGGAAAATGTCTTTCTTCGGATCTTCCGCCTCCAAGAAGAGCAGCTGCGCGACAACAAGATTCGCCACCTCATCATCGATCGGACCACTCAGAAAAATGATGCGCTCTTTCAAAAGACGCGAATAAATATCGTACGCACGCTCGCCGAACTGCGATTTCTCCACGACCATCGGCACCAGATACGACGCACGCGGCTGTTTGTTGAAGTCTTGCATATGTCCAAATACTAACGGCCTTTCCGAAGGAGGGCAAGCTGCCGCCAGCGCGGCGCTTCGCGCCGCGCTAAAAGGAAAAAGCCCGCGGCGTTTGCTACGGGCTTGAGAGAAAGGGAGTCGCGATTCAATTCTCAACTCTCCAGAAATGCAATGCCGCTCAATAATACACATATGCCGAAAGTTGCGGCAAGCAAGCTGGCGGGCATACCTGCGATTACAGCAGCTGGAATGCAGGTACTAGGGACGGCGAATGCGGTAACGTAAGCGTCAAGAAGGCTAGAATCAATGCCTGAAACGCTTTTCCTTACGAACATCGGCCTGCGGGATTCTGCAAAAGCAACGGATACCGTCGCCCCAATCGCAACCGCCGCAAGTCCCGGAGCCAACAACATGGTTAGCATTACGAGAAGCATGATGATTCTTTTCATCATTTCGTTTCTCCTAAAAAGATCCCGAGCGGCTTATGCCGCCCGTTTTATGCCCGCGTGGACAATAGCACGATTATGCCGTTTGGTAAAGAAAACGGAAACGAATGATTAGCGTGGCTGCGTCGAAGTTGCCGTAGAGGTAGCGGTACTGGTCGCGGCAGCTGCAGTGGCGGCTGGCTGTGGGCGCATATCAGGCATCATGGCGATGCGCTTTTTCCAGGCGTAGACAGCGCCGACGATGATCATGGCGAGGATGAGCACAATGGCGATGAGCGCGCCCCACGACTGCTGCTCGGGGGTCGAAAGCGGCGGCATCGATGTGTGCGGGTCGTGCTGGCTCATGTGAGTAGTATACCGCATCAAAACGGAAAACCGCGGCCGGGCGTGCCCGGCCGCGGTTTTTCGTTTTCAGAGTTAGTCCTCGAACTTCGGCTTGTACTCCTTTTCGTAACGCTCAGCGCTCTCTTTCACGATCTTGATAGCGTCAGCGGCGCTCACGAACTCGCCTACTGCGCCCGTACCTGGCTTCTTCATCGCCTTGTAGTTCTCCCAGTAGTAGGTCGTCTCTTTCTTGAAATACTCACCCAGGTCCTCGACCGACCTGATGTGCTCCACGCGCTTGTCGTCTGCCAAGACCGCGATGATCTTGTCATCAACCTCGCCACCATCGATAAACTTCATACCACCGATGATGCGCGCCTCCACCACCGAGCCCGGTACCAGCGGCTCCGTGATGTTCACGATCTCGATATCGAGCGGATCGTTGTCGAGGTCCCACGTCTGCGGAATCGCGCCATAGGTGAAAGGATACGCAAGCGAGGAGTAGCCGACGCGGTCGAGCTTCAGCTGCCCCGACTCCGTGATGATCTCGTACTTGTTGATCGAGCCCGACGAAACCTCGACAATCGTGTTCACGACGCCTTTCTCCTCATCCGAGAAGACCGGCAGCACATGCAGAAGATTGAGCATGTAGCGCGAGGGTTTGTGATCGATATTTGCCATGATGTTATGTGGTTAGGTGTGAGGCGAAACCATGCCGATTAAAGTGCATAAGACTCGGCCTAGCGGCCCGGAGCGTGCACTTTATATCGGTATGGTGAGCCGATACTGATGCTAAAAACCTTTACTCGTCATCCGCGACCTTATCGCGCGACTCTTCTTCGTCAACGATGGAAGCACCTTCGTCTTCCGTGAGCTCCTCCTCTGCCGGCAATTCGGTTTCAGCTGCTGCCGGCTCTTCGGTGATAACCTCTTCCGCTTCGGTCGGGTCAATGCCCGCCTCCACAGCCGGGTCGGTTTCCTCTTCCGGCGTGATGTCCACCGATTCGCCGTCGGTCTGCGCGACCTCCGTGCCGCCCGTCGAGACGATGTCGATGTTCCAGCCCGTGAGCTTCGCGGCAAGGCGCACATTCTGGCCGCCGCGACCGATCGCGAGCGACTGCTGGTCTTCCGTCACCGTCACGGTCGCGCGGTGCTCGCCCGAATCAAGCGTCACATCGATCGCGCTCGCCGGCGAGAGCGCCTCCTTAATATAAGTCTCCGGATCCTCAGACCACTCGATAATGTCGATGCGCTCGCCTCCGAGCTCGCCCATCACGGTCGAGACGCGCACGCCGCGCTGGCCGACCAGCGAACCCACCGGGTCCACATGCGGGTCGGTCGAAGCGACCGCGAGCTTCGTGCGGCTCCCTGCCTCACGCGAAATCGCCTTGATCTCGATTGCGCCGCTCGCAAGCTCCGGTGCCTCCATCTCGAAGAGCTTCACGACAAACTTCGGATGCGAGCGCGAGAGACGCAGGTACACGCCACGGAAGCCTTCATCCACGTTGTAAAGGTAGGCGCGGATGCGCTCGCCGGGGCGATAGCGCTCACCCGGGACCTGCTCCTCATAGGGAATGAGGCCGGTCGCACGGCCGAGGTCCACATACACCGCACCACGCTCCACACGCTGCACGATGCCCGAGACGATGTCGTCCTTGCGGTGCGCGAACTCGTCGAGAATCGAGAGCTTCTCGGCCTCGCGAATCTTCTGAATGATGACCTGCTTGGCTGTCTGCGCCGCGATGCGGCCGAAGTCATCCTGCGGTTCGAGCGGGAAGATAAGCTCATCGCCCACCGCCGCGCCGCGCTTCATGAGTTTCGCGCTCTCGAGGAGAATATGCTTTTCCGCATCGTAGCGCGGTAGCTCGCCTTCCTCTACGCTTTCCTCGACCTCGCGACCGAACGCGCTCGGCGCCGCGTGAGCAGCTTCCTGCTGCTCCTCCTCTTCTTCCGTCGGGAAGCGGACCGTCGACTCATCAACGACCGTCTTCACTTGTTCGAACTCGACCGTGCCCGAATTGAGGTCGAGCTTGGCGCGCACGACCTGTCCGCGCTTGCCGTACTCTTTCTTGTAGGCAGTCGCCATGGCGGTCTCGATCGCGTCAATCATCGTCTCGCGGGAAATGCCGCGGTCTGCGAACTCGCCGAGCACCAGGTTGATGGTTTTGAGGTCAATCATAAGCGTTTATGGAATGTGTATGTCGCACCATTTTAACAAGAAATGCCCGCGACGCGGACACTCATGAGCATACTGTAGCACGGGGCCTCGAAAACAAAAAGCCCCGCGCCGGCTCCGCCGGCGCGGGGCTTTTTGTTTTGTGCGCTGCGTGGTAGAGTGCCCCCACCGTTAGAAAACAGCGGACTTACCATTTACCCGTCCGCGGCAGGCCTCGTCAGGGTGAACCTCAGAAACGATAGCGCGGCCAGAGGATCTGCTCGGCGGCCTTGCAACCCATGTCGTTAAAATTCCTCTTTATCCTGCTCGCGCTTTCCGGCGCAGCAGGTATCGCCCTCGGGTATGTGCTCCGATGGCTCGTGGCACTCGGCCAGCGCGGCTCCCTCGAACTCGATATCAAGCAGCAGATGCTCGAAGCCAAAGAGCGCGCCGCACGCATCCTCGCGGAAGCGGAGGAACGCGTTGACAAGCTTGAGCAAGAGCGCCTTGCCACCGTCCGCTCGCGCGAAGAAAAATTCGAGAACGCCATCGCGCGCCTCGCGAAAAAAGAGGAATTCCTTGATGAGCGCGAGCGCTCTATCGCCGACGAGGTAGAGAGCCTGCGAAGCCGCGAGCACGAAGTCACGCGCCTGAAGAAAGAAGCCGATGCGCTCGTTGCCGAGCGGCGCGTGGCGCTTGGCCGTATCGCGAACCTTTCCGAAGAAGCGGCACGCGAGGAGCTGTTGCGCGATCTTGAGGATGCGCACGAGGAGGCGCTCCTGGGCCGCCTGCAGAAGCTCGAAGCCCACGGCCGCGAGCAACTCCTCTCGACCGCGCGCAATATTCTCACCACAGCGATCCACCGCCTCGGCAACACGGTGAATGCCGAGGTCATGTCGCTTTCTATCCCGCTCGTTTCTGAGGAGATCAAAGGCAAGATTATCGGCAAGGAAGGCCGCAACATCAAGACTTTTGAGCGCGTCACGGGCGTCGACATCATCGTGGATGACGCGCCGGACCGCATCACGCTCTCCTCCTTTGACCCGCTCCGCCGCCATGTAGCAAAGCTCGCGCTTGAGCGTCTCATCGCCGACGGGCGCATCCAGCCGGCCAAGATAGAAGAGGTTGTGGAACGCACGAAGAAGGAGGTCGCGGAAACGATCAAACAAAAAGGCGAGCAAGCCGCCTATGAAGCGGGCGTCGTCGGACTCGACCCGAAGCTTGTCGCACTCCTCGGACGCCTGCACTTCCGCACCAGCTATGGCCAGAATGCGTTGCAGCACTCAGTGGAGGCGGCCCACCTCGCAAACATGCTCGCTGAGGAACTTGGCGCTGACCCGGCCGTGGCACGCGCGGGCGCACTCCTGCACGACATCGGCAAAGCCGTCGATCACGAGGTGCAGGGCACGCACGTGGAAATCGGCCGCCGCATCCTCGAGAAATTCGGCGTGGACGAGCGCATCATCAAGGCAATGCAGGCGCACCACGAGGAATACCCGTACGAAACGCCCGAGTCGATCATCGTGCAGGTCGCTGACGCCATCTCGGGCGGCCGCCCCGGCGCGCGCCGCGACACGATCGAACGCTATCTCGAGCGTTTGAGTGAGCTGGAGCGTCTCGCAGCCGGTTTCTCGGGGGTAGAGAAAGTATTCGCCGTGCAAGCCGGACGAGAGATACGCGTGTTCGTGAACCCAGGCAAAGTTTCCGACCTGGCGATGCACCGCATGGCGCGCGATATCGCCAACCGCGTCCAAGAGGAGCTCAAATATCCAGGCGAAATCAAGGTGAACGTCATTCGCGAAAATCGCGTGGTGGAGTTCGCACGCTAATGCAAGCGAGAAAAACGCGCGGCCGGCGAAGCCGGCCGCGCGTTTTTCATTACGAAACTCCCAATTTGTCAAAAAATTGCGCTATCCACCGCCCGTTTTTGCAACGCTTGCAGGAAACCGCGTATTTCCTATACTTTTTGGCATACCCCTCCAGAGCACGGTCGCAGCGCTCTTATGAGGTATTAC